>NZ_JADEXH010000021.1:0-97259 GCF_015207205.1 Sphaerospermopsis sp. LEGE 08334
TAATCCTATAATCCTGGACATCCTGATTCAGACAAAAATGATAATATTAAAAAAACAATCCTGTTAATCCTATAATCCTGGTTATCCTGATTCAGACAAAAATGATAATATTAAAAAAACAATCCTGAAAATCCTCAAATACTGGACATCCTGATTCAGACAAAAATGATAATATTAAAAAAACAATCCTGAAAATCCTATAATCCTGGACATCCTGATTCAGACAAAATAAAATAATAATATCCCAGTCCCCAGTCCCCAGTCACCAGTCATCAGTCCCGATAGGCAACCCGCAGACTTTGGACTAAAATCACCACAGAAGCCACAGCCATCAAAGCACCCCAAAACCAATAAGGTAACAGTAAATATCTTTGCATTTGTGCTGTATCGGAAAGCCCTAAAGATCCAGCACTATAACTAAATAGATAATTTAATTGATGGTAGGTACTCACACAAGCTTGCACACCCAAAAACTGAAGAGCAAAACCCTGTACCCAGCGGGGAGTTTGCAAAGCTACTGCCAAAATAATTAAACCTAGTAAGGGTACTGCTATCAACCCAAACAAAGAACGCACCCAAACCAATGCAGAAAATAGTAAAAACCCCCCTAAAAATTTCAAACTGAGGGAAGCGGCTTTAAAACTGCGGGAAGCAAGAATTAATGCTGCGCCGGCAATAGGTGGACCCATCGGACCTGCGGCCGCAACCAAAGCAGGACCAAGAGGAGCCAAAGTAGAGCGCATGGAATAAGTAGCAACACCAGAACCATTATTAAAAATCTGTAATTTATGAAAATTTCCCCCCAACATCAGAGCCATCAAACCATGACCCATTTCATGAAACCAAGTTGCTAAGATGGTAAATGGATATAAAATATAATCACCTGCTGGGAATTGCCACAAAACAGCAGTGGCGATCGCTGCTCCTACAAGCCAACTTAACCCCATACGTTCAACTTGTGGGGGAACTTCTTGAGTGAGCAAAGATGAAAAATTTTTTGGTTCTCTCATTATGTAATATTCCTACCAATAATCCGTAACTCGTAATTTATAAATACTCATTATTAATTACGAATTACGAATTATCAATTACGAATTATTCTCTAAGAGAGTTGAAATAAGAAAGTTACCAAATCTCCCTTACCCAGACTGATGCGATCGCCTGGACGTAAGCGGTGTCTATTTCCTGGTAATAACGGCAAATTATTAATATAAGTGCCGTTAGAACTACCCACATCTTCTATATAATGTGCATCTCCCTCAACACGAATATCTGCATGAATCCGTGAGACAATTTCTGAATTAGGAAATCCTGCTACATCAATATCTGGGGGAATGCGATCATTAGGTTTACCAATATGAATTACAGACACATTTTGCAGTAATTCAATTTCTTGGTTACTTTGGACATGGAATAGCCGCGCCACCACTTGTTGTAATTGAGTTTTAGATACTGCTACTGCTGGTGCTGGTGCTGGTGCTGGTGCTTCTGGTTGTGGTTGTGGTTCGGGTACTGGTGCTGGTGGAACTACCGCTTCTGGAACTGGCACTGGCACTGGCACTGGCACTGGAACTGGCACAGGTGCTGGCACAGGTGCTGGTGGAACTACCGCTTCTGGAACTGGAACTGGTGCGGGTGCTGGTGTAGGTACGGGTGGAGCTACTGCTGCTGGAGGTGGAACTGGTGCGGGTGCCGGTATGGGTTGTGGAACTGCTGCCACGACTGTTGGTGGTAGAGTAGAAGCAACAGGAGGATGAGTATAAGTGTCGAGTCCTAAAGAATTAGGTTTTAAAAGTTCTAACATGGGGTCAGGAGTAACCAAAGGTGGTACTTCCACAGGAATATCAGGGATATTAGGATCGATGGTTGTACTGACTACCGTTGGTTCTGCTACAACAGGAGCGGAGTGTAGGTTATAGCCACACTGACCGCAAAAAGCAGCATCTGCTTGTACAGTTGCCCCACAACTGGGACAGTTTGTAGTCGCTGGTAACGGCGTATAACAAGCTTCACACTGAACAGCGCCGTCTGGATTGGGATGATTGCAATTTGGGCAGACGATCATGGATTTAAGCCTTAATCAAGTTACTTGTAAAATATATTACTCGCAAGTAGTTATCAGTTACCAGTTGTCAGTGGCACAAAGCAAAAGGCAAAAGGCAATTGATGTTCCCTGTTCCCTGTTCACTAATTTAGGGTTTGAGTTCTAAACCTGCTGCTTCATCTAGCAGCCATAGCAATTCTCCTTGAGGTTTAATCAAGCGAGATGGATAGGTAAAATCATCAGCGGTAGGTGCGAAGACTTGAGCTAAAGCAGGTCTTTTATTAGCACCAGCAGCCAAAAAAATTACACTCCGTGCAGCGTTGATGAATGGGTAAGTAAAAGTGATGCGAGGATTACCGTCTTTGTTACCTACAGTAATCAAGCGATCGCGTACATTAAGAGCTTCTGTATGAGGAAACAAAGATGCAGTGTGGGCATCATCACCCATTCCCAGTAAAACTACATCCAATGGGGGAAAGTTTCCCGGTGCTGCATGGAAAAATTCTTGCAGATGCTGTTCATACTTAGCTGCATCTACCGCTGGATTAGCTGATAAAGTGGGTATGGCGTGAATATTAGCGGCTGGGATAGCAACCCGATCTAACCAGGCACGACGCGCCATAAGTTCATTGCTATCGGGGTGATCTGGTGGTACATAACGTTCATCTCCCCAGAACACATGAATTTTATCCCAAGGCAGGTTTGAAGAGGCTATAGCTTCATACAAAGGCTTAGGTGTGCTGCCACCAGACAAAGTAATAGTAAATTGCCCCCGTTCTTGAATGGCAGTGGCCAATTTGGACAGAATCAAATCCCTCGCCCGTGCTACCAAAGCTGGGAGATCCGGTAAAATTTCAACCTTCTTGTTCATGGGTTCATCATCACATAGCTGACTTTCAGCAATAGAATACCTAATTTCTGACAATTTCCCAGTTTAACTTTTGAAACTTTTAACATCATCAGAGTTAGGAGGCAGGAGAATTTTAGATTTTAGATTTTAGATTTTAGATTGGATTCATCAAATACAATCCAAAATCCAAAATCCAAAATCCTTTCATTGTATCCCCAGTCCCCAGTCCCCAGTCCCTGTTTTTTGACTTGATTTGCTCCCCCTTGTTATAACCAGCAACTTGGTTTATTATCTGATAACTGTTAACTGATAACTGTTAACTGATAACTGTTAAAGTACCGGCTGCTCAAACAGTAGCAAGGCGAGTACAAAATCCATCATAAAAATTGCTACCCAAGTAGTTACCACTGCTGTTGTCGCAGATTCTCCTACTTCCTTAGCACCACCCCTGGTAGTCATTCCCCAACTACAGCCATTAACTGCAACTATTAGCCCAAAAATCAAACCTTTGAGCAAAATAATCAAAATATCTGAAGGTGCTAAAAAATCTCGGACTGATTCTAAAAATCTCTCTGGCGGAACTTGATAAAATTGCCATGCGGCAAAAACTCCGCCACTGATGCCAATAATTACGGCAAAAATCATCATCAAAGGCATCATCAAACAACAAGCAATTACTCTTGGCAGTACGAGATAATCAATAGGATCGGTTTTCAGCATATAAAGGGCATCAATTTGTTCTGTGACTCGCATTGCGCCTATTTCCGCTGCAAACGCTGATCCTACTTGTCCGGCAATAATACTAGCAGTCAAAATTGGGGCTAATTCTCTGCAAAAAGCTAAGGCGAAAGCACCTCCCACAGTCTCCACCGCACCAAATCTCACTAATTCTCTTGCTGTTTGAATGGTGAAAATCATCCCTGCAAAACCAGAGACTAAAAGAACTGGTGACAGAGAACCAGGTCCAGCCTTGACTGTATGTTCTAGAATTTTTCGGTAATAGGTTTTGCCTTGGAGTATGTGCAGGGAAATTTGACCAAAGAGCAACACTGTGGCCAAACAGCGAAAAATCCACAATTGCTCTGGGTTTCTTGATGGTTGCAAGTTTACCGCCATTAGTGTTGATTTTTTGATATTATTCAACACAAGTAACAAAAAGCGGGAAATATTGCACAGAAGGCAGGAGTCAGGAGTTCAAGGATAATTTAACCCAATCACCAATCACCAATCACCAATCACCAATCACCAATCACCAATCACCAATCACCAATCACCAATCACCAATCACCAATCACCCCAAAGCAAACAGGGTATTCCAATTAGGTATTGCATCCCGTTGGGCTATTAATAATTCTTGGATGCCTTTTTCGGCAACATCTAATAACTGATTCAACTGCTGACGGCTAAAGCTGCCTTCCTCTGCTGTTCCCTGGACTTCAATAATTCCTAGATTGTGATTCATGACAACGTTGAAATCTACAGTAGCAGCCACGTCTTCAATGTAGTTAAGATCCAAAAATGCTTCTGATTCTAATAAGCCTACAGAAACTGCTGCCACTTGTCCACATAAAGGCGATCGCTCTAATACTCCCCGCTGCAATAATTGAGAAATACCATGGGCTAAAGCCACAAAACTCCCTGTGATTGCTGTTGTTCTTGTTCCTGCGTCAGCTTGCAATACATCAGTATCTACAGTTAGCGTCCGTTCTCCCAACACTGCAAAATCTAAAGCTGCCCTTAAACTACGTCCAATTAAACGTTGAATTTCTTGTGTCCGTCCCGATAATTTTAATAATTCCCTTTCCTGTCGTTGTTGGGTGGCAGATGGTAGCATCCGATATTCAGCCGTTAACCAACCTTTACCACTGCCGGTTAAAAACCTGGGTACTCCCTCTGTGACACTTACAGTACAAAGTACCTGAGTATCACCGCATTTTGCCAATACTGAACCAGGGGCAAAACGGGTAAAATTAGGGGAAAAACTCAGTGGACGTAGTTCATAAGGGTTTCGACCATCGGGACGCTGCCAAGCCATTTAATTTGCCTCAGAATTTTGAAAATTTGTTCATTCTGCTTTGAGATTATCAGGAGTCAGAGAATAGGGAATAGAGAATTGGGAATTAGAATATATTAATTTTCACCAATCACCCATCACCAATCACCCATCACCAATCACCCATCACCCATCACCAATTAAACTGAGAATATTGTGCTGTACTTGTTCTGGTGAGTCGTCACCATTAATGGTTAATAGACGGCGACGACGATCATAATATTCTAAAATAGGAATGGTGCAATCATAGAATAGTTCTACACGCCGCTGGACAATTTCTGGTTGATCATCTGGGAGCGATCGCCCTAAAGAACGGCTAACCATTACCGCTTCTGGTACTTGCAGATAAATAGCCCAGTCTATTTTTTGCCCTAAACTGTCCAACAAAAAATCTAGTTCTTCAGCTTGAAAAGCAGTTCGGGGGTAGCCTTCTAAGATCCAACCACAATTAACATCCAGTTGACTGAGGCGAACTTTGATACATTCAATCATCATTTCATCAGGAACTAATTCCCCTTTTTCTAGATAAGGTTTGGCAGAGGAGACTAAATCATTTGCTTCACCGTACCCATTAGCTGATTTATTACCAGATATAGTTTCCCTTAAAATCTCACCGGTGGAAATCAGAGGTATATCAAGGTATTTGCAGAGCCTTTGTGCTTGGGTGCTTTTTCCTGACCCTGAACCTCCTAAAATCACCAATTTCACCACAATTCACTCCTGATCATCATTTAAAATTCACTACTGCCTAACTCTGTTTTACTCAAAAAATTAAAATTATCTTAGATAATTGATAGATACTACCGTTTATCTTCATCATGATGGTTGCCCAATTAGAAACCCCCAGTATCAATTCAACACTCAGCTTACAATATTCTGTAGCTGGATTAGTACAGGTTTTCACTAGCTCTCATCGTAACTTTTTTACTAGTGTTATATCACAAGCATTAAGAATTGCTGGACAAGGTACACCAGTGTTAATAGTGCAGTTCCTCAAAGGTGGTATTTATCAAGGACAGGATAAACCTATACAAATGGGGCAAAATTTAGATTGGATTCGTTGTGATTTGCCACGTTGTATAGATACACCAAATTTAGATGAAACAGAAAGCCAAGCATTACAAAAGTTGTGGCAATATACACAACAGGTAGTATCTGAAGGTAAATATTCTCTTGTGGTTTTGGATGAGTTAAGTTTAGCGATTAATTTTGGTTTAATTCCAGAAACAGAGGTTTTACAGTTTCTAGCAAGCCGTCCTTCCCATATTGATATCATTCTTACAGGTCCAGAAATGCCGAAATCTCTATTGGATGTAGCAGACCAAATTACAGAAATTCGTCGCAGTCATCAGCCATAAGAGGAGTCAGGAGTCAGGAGTTTTTTATTTTGGATTTTGGATTGTTTTTGTCAACTCCAATCTAAAATCTAAAATCTAAAATCTAAAATTTTCTTCCCCAGTCACCAGTCACCAGTCACCAGTCCCCAGTCCCCAGTCCCCACACCCAAAAATGTGGCAAAATAGGAAGTTGTAATAAGAAAAATATTGTTAAGGTAATTTAGTGACTCCAACTGCTCAAACTACAGCAAGTGCGCGTCGTGCGGTCTTTCCGTTTACTGCTATTGTCGGCCAGGAAGAAATGAAACTGGCTCTGCTGTTAAATGTGATTGATCCTAAAATTGGTGGTGTGATGATCATGGGCGATCGCGGCACCGGCAAATCTACAACTATCCGTGCTTTGGCAGACCTGTTGCCAGAGATACCCGTAGTTGCCAATGACCCCTTCAACAGTGACCCCAATGACCCGGACTTGATGAGCGATGAAGTCCGTCAGTTAGCTGCTCAAGGGGCTGAAATTCCCATAGCTCATAAAAAAGTGCAAATGGTAGATTTACCATTGGGTGCGACTGAAGACCGGGTTTGCGGTACTATCGACATTGAAAAGGCTTTGTCTGAAGGTGTGAAGGCTTTTGAACCTGGTCTTTTAGCTAAAGCAAACAGGGGTATTCTCTATGTGGATGAGGTGAACCTGTTAGATGACCATTTGGTGGATGTTCTTTTAGACTCTGCTGCTAGTGGTTGGAATACTGTGGAACGGGAAGGTATTTCTATCCGTCACCCTGCGCGGTTTGTGTTGGTGGGTTCGGGAAACCCGGAAGAAGGTGAACTGCGTCCCCAGTTACTTGACCGTTTTGGAATGCACGCGGAAATTCACACGGTGAAAGAACCTGCTTTGCGGGTCCAAATTGTGGAACAACGGGGAGATTTTGATCGTAACCCTGTGGGATATTTGGAACAACACAAGGCGGATCAGGAAGCTTTACAGGAGAAGATTGTTAAAGCTCAGGAATTGTTACCCCAAGTGAATCTTGATTATGATCTGCGGGTGAAAATTTCTGAGGTTTGTTCAGAGTTAGATGTGGATGGTTTGCGGGGTGATATTGTTACTAACCGCGCTGCTAAAGCTTTAACTGCTTTTGAAGGACGGACTGAAGTTACTGTTGATGATATTCGTCGGGTAATTACTTTATGTCTGCGTCATCGTTTGCGGAAAGATCCGTTAGAATCTATTGATTCTGGGTATAAAGTAGAAAAAGCTTTTGCTCGCGTTTTTGGTGTGGAACTTCCTGAAGATGCTACACAGAAAAACGGTACTGGTGTCAAAGCTGGTGTACGTTAGATAAGGTGATTGGGGACTGGTGACTGGTGATTGGTGACTGGGTAATCAATTTTATGTTTCCCTATCAACTATCAAGCATCACCTTTTCCTAATTACCAATCACCAATGACTAATGACTAATAACTAATAACTAATGACTAATTATGAGATTATGGAATTTTTGGGTTAATACTTTAATTTTATCTAGTCAATATAATCCACCGCGATTTATTGAATTGTTGATGTTGCTGCTGGCGATCGCCATGTTAATTATTTCCACAATTATACCAGATACACCTTATTTGGTACTCGGTTTAAGTTTTGTACTTGGGGCTTCAATTTCTATTTTGGTTCGGGAAACAATATCTATCAGGGAAAACGTTCACCCACCTCTTTACCAAAGATTAATTACCCAATTTACAGCTTGTCTTTTACTCAGTATTAGTATTTATGGTTTTGTGGATTTAATTCGGTCTTTGTAAGGGTGATTGGTGATTGGGAAAAGGTATTATTAATTAAGAATTACGAATTGCAAATTATATAATAAAAATTATGAGACTCAGTTTGTGCATGATTGTTAAAAATGAAGAAGCTGCTTTACCAAGGTGTTTGGAAAGTGTGCAAAGTTTAGTAGATGAAATTGTAGTTTTAGATACGGGTTCAACTGATAAAACGCCGGAAATTGCTCAACAATTTGGTGCTAAATTACATTATTTTCAATGGTGTAATGATTTTAGTGCAGCGCGGAATGAAGCTTTAAAATATGTGACTGGTGACTGGGTTTTAGTGTTAGATGCTGATGAAATTCTCACACCAGAAATTGCACCACAAATTAGAGAGGCGATTAGTATAGATGATTATATATTAATTAATCTGGTGCGTCAAGAAGTTGGTGCGACTCAATCACCTTATTCTTTGGTTTCTCGCTTATTTCGTAAACATCCAGAAATTAAATTTGAACGTCCTTATCATGCTTTGGTTGATGATAGTATTGCGGTGATTTTAAATAAGGAGAGTTATTGGCAAGTTGGTTATTTACCGCAGGTTGCGATTTTGCATACTGGATATCAAAAATCTGCTATTAATTAACAAAATAAATATGCTAAAGCTGCAACTGCTATGCTGGAATTTTTTGCAAATCATCCAGATGATGCTTATGTTTGCAGTAAGTTGGGGGCGTTGTATGTGGAAATGGGTAAGGTTAATGAGGGAATAGAGTTATTAAATCGGGGTTTAATTCAGATTGTTGGTAGTCGCAAAAAAACAGATAAAAAACCTTTTGCGTGGTTGAAAGATTCACCTTCTAATCAGGTGAGAAATCTGCGGGATCAAGATATTCAAGAAACAAATTATGATATTTTGTATGAGTTAAATTATCATTTGGGTATTGCACATACACATTTAAAAAATTATCCTTTGGCAATTTCTTATTATCAAGCGGCGGTGAAATTACCTATTTATCCTTTGTTGAAATTGGGAGGATATAATAATTTGGGTAATTTGTTGAAAGCGACGGGAGATTTACCAGGGGCGAAAAATGCTTATGAAACTGCTTTAAAAATTGATGATAGTTTTGTGATTGGGTATTATAATTTGGGGATGGTATGTAAAGCAATGGGTTTGTTTGTTGAGGCAATTGATGCTTATAATCATGCGATTTTTTTAAATCCTAATTATGCAGAAGCTTATCAAAATTTGGGTGTGGTGTTGTTGAAAGTTGGTGATGTGGAGAATAGTTTGGCAGCTTTTGAATATGCGATCGCTCTCCATGAAAAAGATAATCCGCAAGAGGCTAAAAGGTTGCGTCAGGGTTTGCAGGAAATGGGATTTTTGAGGTGACAGGTGACAGGTAAGAGGTGACAGGTGACAGGTGACAGTTTTTAAGAGTGTTTTCTGAAAACAAAAATAGAGATTTTTAGGTTTCAATTCCTCATAGGGATTATTGGAAATTTCAACTTGTCTGAATCAGGATGTCCAGGATTTTAGGATTTACAGGATTATGAGTAATTTTAACTGCAACCGCCACCACAACCACCACTGTTAAAATAATGTTTCAATCCCTAATAGGGAGTAATAGAAATTGCAATCTGCTTGAGAATAATACTGTTCCAATGCTTCCAGGTTTCAATCCCTAATAGGGAGTAATAGAAATTGCAATAAAAGCAATTACGAAGAAATTATCAAGCAATGGAATTACTACGTTTCAATCCCTAATAGGGAGTAATAGAAATTGCAATAGAATTGTTACCAGGTGTTAAGGAAGCATTTACACATTATAGTTTCAATCCCTAATAGGGAGTAATAGAAATTGCAATATCAGGTTTGTTCATTTGTTCTTAATTAAATCGTTTCAATCCCTAATAGGGAGTAATAGAAATTGCAATCAGTGACTTTTCTCTTTTAACTATTTTCTAAAAAGTTTCAATCCCTAATAGGGAGTAATAGAAATTGCAATTTTAAACCAAGCTGGGAAATAAAATGATAAAGAATAATCGTTTCAATCCCTAATAGGGAGTAATAGAAATTGCAATAGCGGGCGGCTGAAAGCCTATATATATATAGTTTTCAAGGTTCAGTTGCGCGGATGAGCTTGTCCTAAGTTGACAATTTCATAGACAAAACTATACTTATATTGACAAAAATCAATATATTTTCCGGAAAAAATCAACTACTTGATATATAATACGGTGATATCAAGTATTGAATTGAGACTATTGCCGACGCGAAAACCAAGCAATGATGGTGGTAGTCTTTTTCAGAAACTTAATTGGAACACAATCGCGTTGGGCTACAGCGTGAAAGTCTACAGAGGGATAACCGCTCCCATGCTCCCGTTGAAGTAGAAAGTAAAGTCTAGTTTTGTCTAGGTTTTATATAGCAGATAATCATAGTCCATTTCAGAAATTGTGTCAAGGGGTAAAATGGCTGAAACTCTTGCTGTGTAAAGTGCGCGGGTGGGTGAGTTGGATAAAAATCATGAAAGCCTTGTATAGAGATAATTTCAGGCATTTTTTGTTCACCTAAAATTTTTACACCCACCCATTCGCGCATCAAGCGAAGAAAACAGTGTGATCGCGGGGTTGTTCACCACCGATTCTTTCTATTTTACCATGACAGCAAGCACAGAGGAAGTAAAAACGGATGCTATCAGTATCTGATTTAATGAGTTTATTAAGACGCGATCGCAGTTTGGCATACTGAGTATCAGTCAACTCACATTCAAAAATACTATACTGCACCCATTGGCCATAAGACTTGAGAATATTGTGAATTTTAGTCCGTCGTTTATCCTCAGAAATATCGTAAGAAACAACAACATTCATAAATTTGGTAATTGGTAATTGGTAATTGGTAATTGGTAATTGGTAATTGGTAATTGCTTAAAACTCTTAACTGTCACCTGTAACCTGTCACCTAAAAACTGTCACCTAATAAACAAAGGTGGATACTTGTCAGTAGTTCCCATTAAATACTTAGCTAATAACCGAGCTTGTAACTCAAAAGATTCTCGATAAGTACATTTTTTACCCATTACCGGATGTTTAAACTCTGATTGTTTTTTCTTCTCATAATGAGTGAGAAAAATTTTCCTACCTTCAGCAGTAAGAGAAACAGCATTACTTAAAGGTTCACTAATAAAATGATCCGGCTTTAAAAGTTGTTTATTCAACAAAGTCAAAACCAAAGAATCAACAACTAAAGGTCTAAATTCCTCCATTAAATCCAAAGCTAAAGAAGGACGATTATAACGATCATAATGGAGATATCCCAAAAAAGGATCAAAACCCACAATATTTACAGCAGCTTGGATATCATGACGTAATAAAGAATATCCAAAACTCAACAAAGAATTTACCGGATCAGTAGGTGGACGACGGACACGCTTAGTAAATTCAAAATTAGGATTAAGAATTAGGCGATTAAAACAACCAAAATAAACCGCACTACCAGCACCTTCTAAACCCCGTAAAGAATCAATACTTTCAGTTTTATCAATCGCTGCAATGACATTTTCCAAACGAGTAATATCAGCAGAAAAATCAAGATTATCAGATTCTCGTTGACGACGCACCAGAAGTTGACGATAATTTTTTAATTTTCCCCTCACAAAACCCTGCACAACATGAATAGATTGAGGTGTATTTCCCGCAGCTTGCCATTGAGCCTTTCTCACAAAAATATTACCAGACATTTCCGGCTGTAACTGTCCTAAATAATGACCTCTTTCATCAATAAAAGATAGGGGAATATGACGAGTCATCAACTCAGAAACCACCGCCGGGGAAACAGTAGAACGACCCAAAACCACCACACCATCTAACTTAATAAATGGTACATCCATGATAATTTTCTTCTCAAATTTAACATTAATTCTTTCATCAACTTTACCGATAAAAGAATCAGCTTGTGCAATGTAAAGAGTACCCATGATAAAATCCTCCTTTTAGGTGACAGTTTTTAGGTGACAGTTGACAGTTGACAGGTGACAGGTGACAGTTTTTAGGTGACAGTAAATAGTTGATTACTCAATCACCAATTCATTATCAATTGTCAATTGTCAATTATCAATTATCAATTAACTTGCTTCTTGATAACGTCCAACTTTATCAACAGCTTGGGGTAAACATCGAGCAAATAAACTACAACCATCACAGCGTTTTGTTTTTACAGATTTTGGCATTGCACCAGTAAACAACAACATTTTTACTGCTTCAATAGTGGCAATAGTATTAGATCGTAATTCTGGCGTAATTTCTACTAATTGACGTTGATGTGTTTGGGCATAATAGATATAACCAGAATTGATATTTTTACCCGTCATTTCCTCCAAACACAAAGCCTGAGCGCACACTTGTAATTCATCATTATCCCATTCTCCCTTGCGTCCGCGTTTATATTCAATTGGGTAATATTCACCATTTTCAAACTCAATTAAATCCGATTTACCAATTAATTGATATTGATCAGATTTGAGATAAATCGCCCGTATTTGGTAAACTTCATCTCGATTTTCTGCGCTCATTGTGTGGACTCGTTCATGTAAACTTGTGCCTTCAATAGTGTATTGATTATCTGTAAATTCACCAGCACAATGAATTAACCAACAGCGATGGGGACAATAGGAATATTGGTTTAATGAAGCGATATTTACGTAATCTTCTGGAGAGGTGATAGGTTGGTAATAGGTGACAGGTGACAGGTGACAGGTGACAGTAGGAAGAGAGTGAGTTTGTTTATTTTGAGACATAGTTAATTCTAAAAAGTGAGATTTGATAGTTTGAATCCAGTTATTTATGGAGTATTTAAGATGCGATAACGAAGAGAAGTGAGCATTTTACTGATTTCTATTATTAGAGATAATGTAGGATTTGCTTGTTCTGAGGTGAGATAATTTAACCTAACTGCCAACATTAAAAAAGTTTCTGTTTCCATTAATGAACCTTTAGCTATAGATAAAAAATGTGCAAAGTCGTTTTTAGTTGTTCCTCGTGCGTGACCCTCAGCAATATTAGCTGGAACAGATGCAGCAGCACGAGTAAGTTGTGAAGTTAAACGATAAATTTCTGTGTGGGGAAATGACCTTGATAATTGATAAATTTGGACTACCATATCCATTGATTTTTGCCACACAATTAAATCTCGATGTGACTCAACCTTCATAACTTACTCCTGTTAACTTACTAACTTACTAACTTACTAACTTACTACTCTGAATTTCTTTACTGTCACCTGTCACCTGTCACCTAATCACTGTCACCTGTCACCTAAAAACTGTCACCTTCTTCTCACCATTCCCATTCCCATAGTCGTTTTTCTCCCAATACCTGCATATAAGGCAAAATCAGCTAAAGCATTAATTTGTTTAATTCCTATTGCTTCCACATCGCCAAGAATGCGATAACTAATGTCACCTAGACAACCAATAAATTTATTGTCATAGTTGCTAATAACCTCAGTTCTGATATTAAAAGCACTAGGATAAATTGATTCCAGGGTAATATTAGTTAATTCAATTCCGCTATATTTATTCCAGCGATTTAACAAACTATTAAAAACAGATTCCTTTGTAGGTAAAACGTTGTCAAAACCACCTTGACGAAAAGCTACAGGTGTGGAAAAGATAAAATTAATTATCCTTTCTTTCTCGCTTGCTGCTTCATATAATTGGGAATAGGTGCAAACATTAGCCCAAGGTTGAGAAGATTGGGGTGTACCTTGAATGCTGGTGATAAATAAATTAGCTGACCCTAAACGCCAAGGTTGTTCTGGGTTAAGATTCAACCATAAAGGTGTGAGTTGACTAAATAAATTATCATCTAATAAAGAGATGCGCCACCAACAGGGAGTACCTGCGGGAATGGAGTTTTTATGATTATATTGCAAGATATTAGATTGGGTTTTGTGTTTACTTTGTATTTGCAAAGGTGAGAGGGTAAAGGCTTTATCGGCGTTTGATTCGTGGAGGTAGTCGCCTAATTTTCTATCAACAGAACTGACTAGATTTAGGAATAAGGCGTGATAATGTCTACCGGAGAGGAAATTGGGGTAAATGGGAGATTGGGGGGTGATGTTGAGGATGAGACTGTGGGGCATATTTTTGGCAGTGTAATACAGTTTGTGAATAGATTGTGAATAGAGAATGTAAGTTAAGAGGGAATTAGAGTATAGACTATATAAAGTAACAAAAATTGCAGAAATGGTAAAGCAAATGACAGTTGATAATTATCTTGAAGCAACGGAACTCACCAAAAAATTAGAAGCTAGTTTGCCAATTAAAGTCAAAGCAGGAAAAGAGTTTATAAAAATGTTGAAGAAAAGAGGAGAAATAGTAAACCCAGAGAAAGAATTTGAGGTTAATTGGGTAGCTTATTCTGGGGATGAAGGCGGGATTATGTGCAGATTAGTTAGCAAAAACGATAATCCCGAAGGTGAAGATAAAGTACAATATGTAGTATCTATTACCCATCTCAAAATAGATCCGAATCATCCCCATGCAGAAGAAATAGCAACTTATCAACGGGAGCGAAATCGTAAGTTAATGTTACAAAATCGTGGTAGTCTAATGACTGAATTAATGCCTTTACACTCTCCTAAAAAAAGGAAGAGTAGTAAAGGTTTTGGTAAGTAATTAGCTCCGAAAACGGTATTGCATCAACTTAAAAAGTTTTACATTTTTGAGGTCATCAAAATAGTAATATTCTCCTCGCGTTTTTACATTTTGACTCAGGCTAACTGGAGGCATATTTACCGCTAAATGAGTGCTTGAACTAGAATCCGCATTAGGGGGTCTAAATCATCAGGAACACGATAACTATCAAGTCCTTGAATGAGATGTTTATTAATGCGATCTAGTTGAGCAAATTCCCATATTTTGCCAGTGGTAACTGAACCAATAATGTGAGTTTGTTGTGGATTTTCTTGCCATTGATCTAGCGCAATTAATTCTGCAAAGAGTTGAGTCATCCCATAATCCAAATCCTCTTTTTTAGCTTCAATTACTAGGAGGTTATTTCGATTTTTAATTAGATAATCAAAGTAACCTTGTAATTGTTCAGTGACTTTAATTTGATACTCAATTCTTACCTCTGATTTAGTATAGTGAACTAAGTCTAAAATGATGGGAGAAATTAATACTTCTCGGCGACTTGTTTCGTTAGCTAAATCAAAGTATGGCAGAATTTCATCAAGTCTTGCTTGTAGTTCTTGTAATCGGTCTAAATTTTCGGGATATTGGGGTAAATTCAAACGTTTTCGAGTGAATGTATAGCCAAATTCTTGAGCAAAATCTTGAGGGGAAATGTGCATTTCAAAATATTTGCTAAAGGTATAAGATTGAGACGGATCAAGAATGGTCATGATCTAATTTTCCTTAGTTTTAATCTTGTTACAGTTATGAAATCAAGCAATCAAAACTTCATCATCTGGAAGTTGTAACTGTTTAAATTTCATAGCAATGGTTAAAATACCCGATAAACCTGTGAAAAATTGATATTCTTTTTCACCATCATTACAAACAATAGTTATAGGATAAGAAACAATTCCTTGTTTACGCAATTGAAAAATAACAGCAGCATTAGTTATGGGACAAATAATTACTCCTGGTAAGAGATGTTTTGATAACATTTGTAATGCAGGTGTTGGTCTAATAGCATCTCCAATTTTACGAACAACTTGACAATTACGAAAAGCTGTTAGTTTATTGATTTCTGTACTAGCAAACCCTCGTTTACTATCAGGGTAACGCATTCTAAAACTGATGTTATAAATTTCCTTAGCACGACTTTGGATTTCTATAACTTCACCGTTTTGGAAAAATTCATAATACCGCAATAAGTGAAAAGGATCTAATTGTGTTTCTTCAGATTCGTCTAAAATAAATCCATGTGGATCTCGAATCGGAAGAGTGTCAAATAAGCTATAGCGGAAACTAAATAAAGGTGCATAGCTGGTACTGAATATCTCAGCAAATTCTTTTAAATCAGCCAGTATATCATCTTGCTTTCTAAACTCCTCCTCATATTTTTCTATCGTTGTAAATCCAGCTTGTAAATCATTCCATTCTTCAGGTGATGTTACTTCGATAAATCGTTTAATAAACGCTTGACGGCCTTTAATTCTTATCCAATCTTTTTTAATTTCTTGGATAGTTTTTTCAGCAATAGCTTCTGCACCTCGCAAAATTTTCATTCTGTAGCGGCATTTTTCCCAAGTCCGTTTACTTTCAAAAATTAGTCTTAATGTCTCAAACAAGTTGGGAATTAATTCAGCACCAGGTATTTTATCAAGTAATTCTTCCAATTCTAATAAAGGACGTGCTATTTCTAAAGATGCTTCTGAATGCCAATAAACTTTGAGGAAAGGTTTATCTAAACAAGGAAGTTTATCTAACATCTCTTTTAGTGCTGCACGTCCACCATTAGTATCAAGAGAAGTTATATCTTGTTCCCATGCTTCAGCAGGTAAGTAAGCAATAGCTTCTGAATCAATGTTAGTTTTAGACTTACCTAAAACACGGCCTACTCTACCTATTCTCTGCCAAAATGCAGAGCGATCGCGTGCTGAAAAAATCAACCAGTCTAAATTTTGTCGTGTGGGTTCAGGATATCTTTCAAAGTTAAATCCTACATCTACAGTGCTAGTTGCTAAAATGATTTGACGTTGCATAGCACTATGTCTATCTTTTTTCGGTGCGGGTCCGGTTATACGTCCAATATGTTCACTAAGTCCTTGCTGTTTTAGTAAATCTGAGAGACGATTAATATTATCCAGAGAATCAAGAATTACTGCACCATTTTCATTTGGTTTTTCTTGAAAACGTTTAACAACTTCTGCTGCTAATTCTGTTAACCATTCTTCTTTATTGTCTGGTTTAGGTCGTAATTCTAAATTAACTGCTGTTTGTGAAGGTAAAAGCTCACCATTATTTGCTTCTCCATCAATTTTTGCTATTCTCACACCTGCACTTTGTAAATTTTCTAATGCTAATTCACAAGCTGGTTCAGGTGTTGCTGTCAATAATACTACTTTCCGTCCATATTGGAAAAATTTAAAAATGTGAGAATAAGCAAGGTAAAATAACATCCCTACTAGCTGTTTAGCGTCATAAAGATGAAATTCATCAAAGATAACCGTAGAGAATTTAGTGTAAAACCCACTGGCAATATTACCTTTATCTAACCTGTGGTATGCAAAGAAAGTTGCATAGTAAAAAATATCAGGATTAGTTACTAGCAAAATCGGTGTATTAGCGCCAACATCACTAAAAACAGTTGCCGGATTTCGCAAAACATTATATAGCTTTTCTCCTGGGCGATTGCCAACTTTATCACTAGGCCAATTTTTAATATCCTTAGCTGAAGCTGATTTAACTACATGACGTAACTTGGCATCATTAATAAATTTTTGTGCTGCTTCTGTTTGTTGTTCAATTAAAGCATTAGTTGGAGCAATATAAACAGCACTTTTTGTAGGTTGATGTAATAAAACTGTTAGTCCTGCTTTTGTTTTACCTGTTCCAGTAGGTGCTAAATCAAGGATAATATCAGCATCTTTTGATTTTTCAAATACATCAATTTGATGTTGTAGTGGTTTCTCACCCATGAAAGATAATTCATCTGGAGATGCACAAGCTGAAATACTCCGATTTTCTAACCTGATAACTAATTTTTGATTACTCATTTGCGTTTTCTCTACCACAATAATGTAAACCTGCTGGTACAATCATTTCGCCAATTTGCCAAGCTGCGCCCCGAAAATGAAGATTTTTTAATATGGGTGCAGGAGGTATAGAGATTAAATCAAAAGCAAATACTTCTATTTGTGTTGGTAAATCTGCCACATTTAGATAATGTTGACTTTTATATTCGCCTTCTGGGAGTAAAGTTATAGGTAAATCTTTTAAAACATTTACTTTCACTTTACTAGCAAATTTTCCCAGGCGAATATAATCTGGTAATTGTTGATTTCCAAATACTAATGTTTGAAATTTATTACCCCTTTCAATCATGCGTAATCTTCCTGTTTGGGGAAAATTACTTGCTCTAAATGAACTAGGTTTTTTACCTTGACGTTGTAATGGTAAATCTTCTCTGGCAGTTGCTACACGATTATTAGTCATGGTATACCAATAAGCATCAGAAAGAGCATTAAATCTTTCAAATCTAAATGTAATTCTGCCTATTGGTGAAGCTGGTAAAATGTAGCAAGATGACGCTATTGCTTGGAAATCTTCTTTGTAGGTTGGTCGTCCTGTAGCCTGACCTTGGAGACGATAGGGGGAATTTACCCAACCTAAAGCATAGGTTAAAGCATAATTCCCTAATACGCCTTCTGTGTAGTAGGTATCAGACAACTCCCTAGAGGCAAAAAAGACTGGTTCAAGACAGTTTAATTCAATAAGTTTTGCCTGTGAAAAAGGAATTGTTGACATAATTTAGTTCTCTACTTCAACTTGAGTATTTTTGTTTTTACCTTTACCTTTACCTTTGTTTTTTTCAGGTTGTATCTGACGGAAAGGTTCATAGGATTGACTTAAACGTTTGAGAAAGGTATCACGCTCTGCTTCTGACCAATGGGTTTCTACATCAGTAATTAAATTTGCTAATTCTTCATCAGATAATTGCACAGAAACCCCTCTTCTATTTTGCCAATTTGTAATTACTTGTTTGGTTGCTGTGATGACTCGATTAATATTTAAAGGATGTTCTAAAGGTTCACCTAAAGCATCATAGGTAGCTTGTACAAGTTCCAAAGAGCTAGGTAATTCGGTAATACTGCCAAAAACACCTAATATTTGATTTTCCATTCTTCCTACACGACTGGAAACTGCACCATAACGACTGGTAAAAAGAATATTTCCAACAATGTACCGCAGTTCATCAGCAGTTACATCTTTCAGGGTGACAACATCTAAAAAATGAACTCCTGGTTTGATGTATTCACCATCTGGTATAAGAGATTGTGATGCTTTTGTATCTTCTTCTCGTTTTAACCTCATTGTGCCATTTTCGTAAATGGCGTTAATAGTGCGAGTTCCTAAAATATCGTTAGCAGGTAAAACACTAAAAGCATCTTCAGTCCAAATACGACTTTTCTGTGCGCCACCACCACCAGCAGCAAAGCCATAAAGGAAACAATCTATACACATTTCACATGGTTTATTTGTATTCAATGAACAAACAACCTCTCCCTGATCCTTAACTGTTTTTGTGTATAGAAGATTATGTGATCGTAAAAATTCGCGTCCATATCTACGTTCGGGAGCTATTTGTTTGCGTTTAGTCATTACCAAACGAGGAATAATAGTTTCATCAGTTAATCCAGCTTGTACAAACTCGCTAGACATTGGTTCACCAGAACCTTCTGTACGAAATATTGTTTCAGAATGAGTTGTTCTCAAAACTACTAGAGAAATAAATCGACCTTTCGGAAAGTTTTCATAACCAGCAGCAAGAACTGTGTTAAGTTTTTCAAGTGACATAATTATCTCCTAATGAATTAATTTTGTTTGTATTTATCAATCTTCAGAATCATCTTCAGATTTATTTTTTGGTAGCTGCTGATATGCCTCTTGCCAAAAAAATAAATATGCAGCTTCAAGATTTCTTTGATCAGATAGAAGTTTTTCAGGACGACCTTGGTAAATTTCTTGATAAAGCTTTTTCAAAACTTCGTAATACTCCTTCACTTGTTCATGTTTTGTTGCACCTACTCTATATTCACGGATACGGTCTAGGCGATTATGATATTTTTGAGCTAAAGCTGCAAACATAAACTCTAAATCCATATAAGGTTTATGTGAACGAACTGCTGAAGTAAAAGCAGTAAATGGTTCTGTTAAAGATGTACGTTTGAAAGAACTTCCCTTGAGATTAGCTTCTGCTGCTATTTGAGCAGCTTCTTTCAAATACTTAGTTAAAAGTGAATTATCATTAGGCATAAGGCTCTCCATTAATGTATTTAAAGGCTGACAAATTCGACTCCAAATAACACTCAAATTTGGTTCATCTTGTTCTCGTAAAATCCAACGTAATAAAACAAAGTAAAGTTCAATTGGTCTATCACAAGTACGAGCCAAATCATACAAACAATCATCAGATTTCTGAATGCTGGCAACAGATATTGCTAATTCTCCAAGACAACGTAATCTTTCAAGAATTTCTTCTGCACTGAGAATATTCCTATCTTCCTGAGTTTTTTTATTCTTAAAACGTTTATATTGTCCATTTCCCAGTAAAGGTTGCAGTGCAGCAGGAATACCTTCAACTCTGCCATAGACATCATCAAATAAATCTACCTCCATATTGCTGCTTAAAGTAAAAGGAAAACCAATATCTAAAGATAAAGATATTTCTAATCCTAATCTCAGTGATTTTAGTAAAGCCAAAGAAGCATTAACATCTCCCCAAACTAAAGCACTAATCACAGATGTATGAATAAAATCTGGTCGTTTAGGTAATGCTGCACCAACTACTTTATTAGCTTTAAATTCAAGTTTGTAATCTCGATAAAGTTGTAATTGATCAACAGTAACAGGACCACCCTCAGCATTTGTATGTGCAAGCTGTTCTATAAATTTGCGCCAAATTCTCAAAAGTTCAGGAGCAGAACCTTTTGGTAATGCTAAATGTAAATAAAGAGGTTCTTGTTTGCTAACTTTAGGAAAATTAGCACCCACTGTCATTAGTTGATAAGCTAACGCAGCAATAGAATCTGCTTGTCTTTTTGGTTCAGCACTAATACCACCTGGTAAACGATTAGAAAACGCCTGTACTTTTGTTCCAGGAGGCATATTTGCGGAAATTAATTCATCTATTTCACTGGATGTAGCACCTAAAGAACATCTTTGTCTAGGATTAGCTTCTACATAAGCATCTAATTCATTAATTCCAATTAGCTGAGTAGCAAAAGGTAAATTTACCATTCTGTTAACTGCTAAAATCATTTCTTCAGATACTTCTATTTCTTCAGAAGTTTGTGTACTTTGATTTCTTAATTGGAAAGACTCTTTGAGAGCTTCGTTAATACCTTCAATGCCATTAATAGCGGCTTTTGCTGCAAATAAAGGTCGTCCATACTGACCATTAAATGGTTCAAGTGCCAGACGTTGATGTTCAGAAATTCCAGTATGATGGGCGATTTTATCCCAAACTTCTTTAGGATTTAAACCTGCTTCTCTATAACTCAAATAAGCTGCTTTCAAACCTTCGGATATAGCAAATTCTTCTGCACTACTTACAGGTAATAATCCTAGTTCAGCAGATTTTTTGATTGCATTTTCACCAGCATTATCACCCCATTTACTGACATCTTTAGCAATCTTATCGGATTTATAACCAGCTTTTTTCTTTTCTAAAAGAGCCTGAATATTGACTAAAACTTCATCAATATTTTGTTGAATAGCTTGATGAGTAACTTTGATACCATCTTTAGTAGGTCTGACAAGTTTTTCAATATTATTACCAAAAACTTGATCAATTTTATTTTGCCAAATAGCAGCGATTTCTTTGGTTAAATCTACATTTGGTAAATTTCCACCTGCAAACAGTTCACTATCTGGAAAAATTGCGATGGGATGAAAGCCATACTTTTGTAAAACTTCTTCACAAGCACCCAGTAACAGGGATGTAATATAACCTTTATCTTCTGATAAACGTACTCGAAAGAGATTACATTTTCTGCCAAAAGCAACGGTTAATTCTGTTTCTATTTTGCGAAATCTTAGCGCATCTGGAATACCTAAATCAAACAAATCAGCAGCAATTAACATTGCCGACCAACGTTCAATATTTGGGTCTTCTGGTAAAAATCTAGCACCATCACTGGCACTGTGACCTGAATGGCGTTCAATTAGTCTTCTAACTAATTCTAAATCATCCTCAGTGGATACAAAGCTCAGAACACAAGCCTTTTTTAATTCTTCTTTTAAAAAGTCTTTATCTCTAGCTAAGGTTTTGACTTTTCGTTCTTGAGGATCTAATTTATTGAGGTCATGAACAGCAGTTGCAGCTAATAATAAAGGTCGTTTATCTTCTGCTACTTGTGCTATACGGCTGACTGTTAAAATGAACTGACAAGCGGAGTCTAAATGTTCTGCTAGAGTTGTACCTTTTCTCACACCATATTGATGATGATGTGCATGATTTTCATAAAGCTGGGGGCGAATTTCGCTGAAATAAATTTCCTCTAAGGATTTAGGAGGACGATTTAAAAGCCGACCGCGTTTACTCATTTTCTTCTTCCAATGTAATTAAATAAGAGTTGATTTGTCTAACATAAAGCGGATATTGCTGTAAGGCAAAACTAATTGCCTTGAAAACTTGATTTGGATCAATATCATCATATTCATGAACCAAACGATTTCTTAAACCTGATGATGGTGCAATTTGTTTTGCTAGTTCAGGAGTCAAAATTTGATATTTACCCAATTCAATGAAAGCCTCAAAATTAGTGTATGTTTTTCCAGGATTGAGTTTTGATAAGATATGATCATTGATGTCTATTGCAGCTTGAGTCATTAATTGCAATAATCTTTCTACGATTAGTTGTTGACGAAAATCAGCTAAAAATTCATCAAGACTCAGAGAACGAAATTCTTCTAAGGTATTGTAATATTTGGTAATTAACCTTAGTCTTGATAAAACTATTTCAGAATCTATATTACTCATGCTCCCCACTTATTTAACTCTTGTTCAATAATTCGGTGTTGTTCTTGGCGAAATTGTCTTAACTCTGATTTAGGTTTTAATGAATTTACTCGAAAATTGTTAAATTCTCCAGGTATTTTTTCATATAACACAATTCCATCCCGTGCCACAAAATGAGCAATTAACCAAGAACATTGATTTAGTTCTACAATATCTATAATGTCAGGATTTATGTGCAAAACTTCACCAATCACTATTGGCAATTCAAATAAACGACCAATATTATTTGCTATGTAATTATGACGTTTTTCTTCATCACATAAAACCGCAAAATCCCAGTCACTATTAGCTTTAGTTTTACCAGTTGCTCTAGAACCAAATAAAACTAACATTTTTAGGTAAGGTATTTTCTCAGGAATTTGTGAGGATAATTCTTGAAGTTCCATAATTGTGGGAGTATTGTTTTGCATTTGATCATCTCCATCTGCCATTGTTACACTTTTATAAAATGACTAAATTATGAATCTAACCAATTTCTGCCACCAATGGTGTCAGTTTTTCATTGGAAATTCGAGAAAGTAAATTATCGATCATAGTTTTTGACCTCAATAACTCCTATTTTCCAGAAATGGGAGTAGGAAAAACTACCCCCCAATCCTCATCAATGGTTTTTAAGTGTTACCTGTAGTAAGCGAAGCGATCGCTCTTGACTCTTTTACTAATCTATACTCATACTTTTGACCATGAGTAGGTCTTTTTTCAAACTGATAACCACGCTTTTTCAAAACGTGCATAGTTGCAGAAAAGCGATGACTCACTTTCTCTACTAACTCATCTGTAGAATGCCAGCAAGCATCTGACATTACTTCAAGCATACGATCAGCTAAGTTTTCTTTCATAAAAGTTTTTCTTGCCCTGGTATACAGATACAATAACTGTAAATCAGCAATATGTCAATAATGTAGTTACACTTTTTAGATGAATAGGAAAAAAGAAACAATTACACTGTCAATTCCGGCTGGGACAAAGGAAAAGCTGGAAGAAATCGCCCGCAAATTGCGGATCTTCTGGGGAAAATCTCCCAGTATCTCTGGTTTACTGGTGGCGATCGCCCAAAAAGAGTTTGAAGTTGCTGAACCTTTCACCCTCAACTCCACACAAGTAACCGCACTCCAGCAAGCTATAGGAATACTCAAGGATTCCGGTTTTATTGAACAAGCGCAAACTGTCTCTAGTTTGTTACTAGAACGCGGACAACTTGAACTACCGATGCGTCAATTACTACTTCAACAAGTCAGTCAACCGACGGAAGCATGGCGCATACTTGCCGATCAATTTCGCCAAAATCAACAACCATTTCACTTACTCTATACCAATTCTCAAGGACAGGATGTGTCATTTACAGTGCGTTATGCAGAAATAGCTTTTGAAGAGAAGCGTTTTTACTTAAATATTTGGTGTGATGAAACTCAAGATATTGTCAAACCTGACTTTCCAGAACTAATACACAACCGTTGTTTACGTCTGGATAGAATCAAAGGTGTTGTCCCAGTAAACGGACAATGGCGGCATGAAGGGCTAGATACCCTAAAAGTACACTTACACTTTTATGGTGGAATGGTAAAAGCTTATGAAGCAAAACCCAATGATATCAGTAACGAAGTTGTAGGAGATGTGTGTCAAGTGGTGAGAAAAGTGTCAAACCCTTTTTGGTTGGTGCGGGAAGTGTTGCGTTATGGAGAAAACTGTGAAATAGTTTCACCGGAAAACGTGCGATCGCTCATCAAAGCCAAACTCATTGCCCAATGTCAAAAATATGACATTTTATAGGTGACAGGGAACAGGTGACAGGTGACAGTGAATAGGTGACAGTTGACAGGTGACAGGTGACAGAATGACAGAAGGAGTTGAGTAGGGGTTTAGCAATGCTAAAACCTGACAAGAGTTTGGGAGTTACAGGAGCAATAATTTATTTTTCCTCTACTATACCCTTCTCATTGTCACCTATTCCCTATTCCCTCTTAACTGTCACCTGTCACCTGTCACCTCATATCTTTGATCTCACAAACTTCTCTAACCGATCCATCCCCTTTTCTATAGTTGCCATATCCGTAGCATAGGAAAGGCGAATGTTATCATCAGCACCGAAAGCCACACCGGGAATAACAGCAACTTGCAATTCTTCCAACAAAGCGTTGCAAAATTCCAAAGACTTCAAACCGGTTTTGCTGATATCAGGGAATAGGTAAAAAGCACCGTCGGGTTTAGGACAACTTAACCCCGGAATAGCGTTAAGTCTGTCATACATCACTTGACGACGTTTAGCGAAAGCTTGACGCATTTCCTCTACACAGTCTTGGGAACTTTCTAAAGCAGCGATCGCCCCATATTGAGCAAAGGTACACACATTAGATGTACTATGTCCTTGAATGGTACTTGCTGCTTTAATAATTTCCAAGGGTCCAGCTAAATAACCCAAGCGCCACCCAGTCATTGAGTAACCCTTAGCAAAACCATTACTGATCAAAGTCCGGGCAAAAATATCCGCACCCAAAGAACCAATGCTAATATGCTCAGTACCATCATAGAGAATCTTTTCGTATATCTCGTCAGAAACAACTAAAATATCAGCATCAACAATTACCTTAGCTAAAGCCTTAATTTCCTCTGGTGTGTACACCATCCCTGTGGGGTTAGAAGGGGAGTTAAGGACAAATAACTTAGTTTTTGGGGTAATTGCCTTTTTCAGTTGTTCTGGGGTGATTTTGTAGCCTGTGGAAGCATCTGTATTGACTATTACCGACTTACCACCAGCTAATGTCACCATTTCGGGATAACTTAACCAATAGGGTGCAGGGATAATTACCTCATCACCTGGATCAATTAATGCCACAATCAAATTGTAAAGAGAATGCTTACCGCCATTGGTAACTAAAACATTCTCTGCTTTATAATCAAGACCATTATCGCTTTTTAGCTTGTTGGCGATCGCTTCCCTTAACTTAGGTTCACCAGCAGCAGGTCCATACTTTGTCTTTCCTTCCTCCAAAGCTTTAGCTGCGGCTGCTTTGATATGTGCTGGTGTGTCAAAATCCGGTTCTCCCGCGCTAAAACTACAAACATCAATACCCTCAGCTTTCATGGCCTTAGCTTTAGCTGCGATCGCTAAGGTGATCGAGGGTGTCACCTGACTTACTCTTGCTGCCAGTTTCATTCTACTTCTTTAAGCCAATCTCTATCATTTATCAGGATATCTCACATTATTGGTCATTAGTTATTAGTTATTAGTTATTAGTCATTAGTCATTAGTCATTAGTATTTATTCTTACTGTTAGAACTCCTGACTCCTGACTCCTGACTCCTAAAAATTAATTACTAAACATTTGCACTGCATAAATACTACCATCTTTTCCCCTGGCTATGCCATAACCAAACTTTTTATATTCTGGTAAAAGAATATTCTTTCTATGTCCATTACTATACATCCAACCACGTTGGAATTTTTCCACTTCTCCATAAGTTAACCCTAAACCTGTTCCTGAACTTTGATATATATTTTCACCTACACCTAAATTACTATTACCACCCACTGCAACATAATTGATAATTGATAATTGATAATTGATAATTGATAATTGACAATTGTTTCATTCAAGGTTTAAAACCTCCCCTTTCAAGGGGAAAAAATCAAAAAAAATCCACTTTTTCAATCCTCTTCCTTTCAGGGAGAGGTCATTGTCAATTGTTCATTGTCAATTGTCCATTATTGAACCCCCTTTTTTAGATAAGGGTTAGGGGGATAACCCAGTTCTTCAACTCACAAACTAAAACTTTGAAAAAAGTCTGAGAGAATAGTTTATAATCCTAAAAACATCAGGAAATTTTCCCACCAAGAAGTTGAGATATTTCCCACAGTCAGTTTCATTTTTTGACGAATGTTTTGAATATTCCAATTCGTTAACTGTGCTAAAGTTTGTGCTTCTTGTTCAAACCGTCGGGATAACGAACGTTTATATTCTCTCCCCGCAGAACATTGTAAATTACCTGTAAACGGATGTTGTAACACATAACGTCCTTGAAAAGATTCCCGGTTAGAAGTTGTTTGAAACATCAAATCTTCAGGGAACTTATTGCGAGTATAGCGGACGTGCAAACGAGTGATGTAAACATTATTATTAGAAAACGGAAAACCAAAACCTGGTGCGATTCTATTATTGTTATTACCATTATTATCTAACCAAAACACACCAGCTTGTTTAAGTTCTTCAGTATTCAGAGGTTGAGCAGAACAAGGATCACAATTACCCATATCCCAAGCATATTCTAAAAATGCTACTTTTTTATCTTCTTTGGTATAAAAAGTTTGGAACATAGATTTATAAAAATCCCCAAATTCGTTTTTCACAAACACAGGAATATTCATATTAGAAGGAATTTTTACTGTGCGGTAGTTCGTAACTTCTGCTTGTCCTTGAGGTGAGAGAATATAAACAATCAAATCTTGTTCAATATTAGCATTAATCATACCCAAACGAATGGGTAACATAAACTTGGGTGATTCATAAGCAATTTGTAAAGGTCTAAGAAATTGATAACCAGATTCCTCAAATTTATCTAAATTGACTTTAGCAACAAAGAACTTCATAGAGGAACGAATGTAAGGTTTTAATAATTGATTTGCACCTCTGGGAATTTTATAACCATTGCGATTTAACCAAGTTTCCAAACCATTAGATTCTTTAGCACTGAGGATCAAAATATCATATTCACCCACATTAAACCGCGCCTCAACAGTCACACCCAAACTGTTATCTGCCATTGCTTTTTCTTCAGAACTTCCACCTCTGGCAGCAGCAGTTGGTGCTAACATTGACTGTGGTCTTATTTGTGGAGAACAAGGATCTTCATCAAAATATTCTACCAATCTAGGGGCGCTAAAAGCATCTAATCTTTCAACAATATTAGGTTGAGCAACCCGCACTTGTTCCTCTTTGATAACTGTGGGTACAGGTACGACAACTGCAAAATCTTTCACATCTCCTTGAAAATCGTTAGCCATTGTTAATACTGTTTTATTACCATCTCGCGCCATGACTACTTGAGAAGCTTGGTTATACAATTTAGTATCAGCCTTAGCAACATAAAAACCACAAAAAGCTAAAGCTGTAGGGGCAAAAGATAAAACAGCGAAAAGTGCTATGATTAAGGGAATGAATAAACGAATTTTTTTCATTGTTTTGGTAATTGGTGATAGGTGATTGGTGATTGGTGATTGGGTTATTAACTTATCCTACCTCCCCTACTCCTCTAGCTCCCCATTTTCCTAAACTGCTAATTTTCTTGCTGCCAAAAAAATCTCGGACTAAACCAAATAATATCTAGGAAAACAGTTAACGGCGCAAGGACAAATAAAGCCCAAAAAACTGCGGTAGAAAGAAAGAAATAATTCCGCAAAATAAACGTAAAAATGGCAATACAAACTGCCCAAATTATACGACCGATGGGAGCGTTAGGAATAGATCGGGGATCTGTCACCATAAATAATGCAAACAGTATTAAAGAACCACTCATTAACCGATGTAAATAAACATCCCAAGTCCAACCTAGCCAAATATTACGCACAGCTTCCAGTAGGGAATATGCACTTAAAAAAGCTGCTGTGGTGTCCCAACGACCAACTTTTTGTAAAATCATTCCTCCTGTACCAAAAAATAATAGTCCATACCACCATTCATCCCCCCATTGTCCAGGAGAAACCCAAGCATCAGAAGTGAGGGATAAGGCGGAAATAATACCAAAGTTGGCAGGGTTGAAGAAATGTTTATCACCTATTTTAAAGATAAATTTGCTACTTATTGCTGTTGTTGCGGCTAAAACCATAGTTGTCCAATGGTCAGCCCGTAGTAGTAAACTAAGTCCTAAAGCAGTAATTAAAGAACTACGGAAATTAAATGTTAACTTATTGTCATTTGCCGTGGTAGTTACTAATGACCAATGACTAATGAATAATGACAATATCCATTGTGTGACTAGACAAGTGGCGATCGCAATTAAAATCAACTCCGGCCGCAATGTCCAATCTCTTGTGCCAATTCCTAAAATCAGGAATACACTGAGAAAGAGAATTTGATAGTCTCGAATATCTGGGAACATTATCCTGTGTACGGGTTTACCCCTAACTTTTTATTAATTTAGACTAGAGTTAGGGAAAATCATCTTCTTGTTTCAAAAATCGTAACAACTGACAACTAAGTAGGTAGGCGTTAAAAATTGTCGTTATGACAAGGCAAGAGGCACTCATGCAAGAGAGAAGAGGTTTTTAGATTAATTTACTTTTCTTTAGATACTTTGGTTTTTTCCCGTCGTTCTACTTACAGCATATTTCATCTTAGTGAGGTACAAACGGAAATCATAAAACCCTTGTGGAACAGGCATCCTGCCTGTTAGCCTTGTACCTCATAACTTAGGAAACGGCTGTATTACCCTGACTCCTGAATAATTCATCAATTATTAAATCTTTACATTTGGCTTTTTTCCCGGATTCATCCACGCTTCTAACCGACTAAAAGCTTGAGAAGAAACCAAGGTTAAACATAAATAAATCACCGCTACCGCTGCGTAAATTTCAAAGGCGCGATAATTTTCTGCAACTATTAACTGTCCTTTTCTAAACAGTTCTTCAAAACCAATTACCGCTACTAAACTGGTATCTTTTAATAAACTAATAAATTCATTACCTAAAGGGGGAATCATGCGCCGAAAGGCTTGGGGAAAAATTACATGACGCATAGTTTGTACAGAATTTAAACCCAGTGATCTGGCTGCTTCTGTTTGTCCAATTTCTATTGATTGAATCCCAGCCCTAACAATTTCTGCAATGTAAGCAGCACTATTTAAACTTAAAGCCATGACTCCCGCAACAAGACGATTTAATGATAAAGTAAAACCCAATTCTTGCAAAAGTGCAGGTATACCAAAGTAAATCATAAAAATCTGCACTAATAAAGGTGTACCTCGGAAAAAATCTATATAAGTCCTGGCTAACCATTGCACAGGTTTAATTGCCGAAAGGCGAATAATTCCTATGAGTGAACCACCAATTAAACCAAAGAAAACTGATATAATTGCTAGTTGCAATGTCACCAAAACACCAGTTAATAAATTCGGTAATGATTGCAATATTAAGCCTAAAGAATTTACATTAGGGGCTTTTTGATTTGCAAATAGTGTTTTTTCTGGTAATACTGGCGGTGTTGACTTAAACCATTTTTGGTAAATTTGTTGATAATTTCCGGTTTTTAATACTTTTGTTAAACCTTGATTGATTAAAGATAAATAAGGGGAATTTTTAGCAGTAGCAATTCCGTAAAATTCCTCGGTGAGTAATTGTTGTATGACTTTGATTCCTTGGAGATTACCTGTATTAATGGCGTATAATGTAACAGGTGCATCGTTAATAACTGCGTCTACATTTCCATTTAGTAATTCTTGTAATGCTAACGGTGCAGAATCAAAACTGCTCACTTGCGCCCCAGGTACAGTTTTAGCTGTTTCTGCTCCTGTTGTACCAATTTGAACGGCAATTTTTTTATTTTGTAGACTTTCAAAACTATTAATTTCTTGGTTATCTGTGCGAATAGCTATCGCTAACCCAGCTTTAAAATAAGGACGAGAAAAATCTACAGTTTTTGACCTTTCTTGAGTTATGGTAATTGAACTAATAGCCACATCTACGGTTTTAGCTTGCAGTGCGGGAATGATGCCATCAAAAGGTAAACTTTGAAAATCTATCTGGAAATTAGCCGCAGTTGCGATCGCTTTCATTAAATCAATAGAAAAACCCTGTAACTCTCCCCCATTCTGTTGAAACTCAAACGGTGGAAATGCTGGTTCAGTCGCTACTCGCAGAGTTTTTCCCACACTAGGATTCACACTACAACTAGCTAATAGGCAGCAACTTAAACTTATCACTAAACACCAACGCAACCAACACCCAAGTAAAAATTTTACCATTTCTGCTTTAATTTAAAAGTAACCTAGATCATAATCTTCTCAGAATCTTCTCAGAAAATTTATGGAATTTCTCCATAGCTTTACTGAGATCACACATACTCTACACAATCCAATACTTTTTGGTTAAGCCCAAAACAACGAAATAACGTAGGTTGGGTTGAGGAACGAAACCCAACATTTACAAGGGTTTGTTGGGTTTCCACACGGTAAACCCAACCTAAAAAAATCTACAAAAATCCTTAACCGAACAGCATTGCTACACAATCAGTGTTTTCTTATACAAGAATTAATCCATGTATGGTTATAATGCTATTTATCTAGCTATTGGTATAGCATTAATACTGACTGCTAGTGTATTATTGATAATGGCAATCTATTAATTCCACGCCAAAAACCTCGGAAAATGACTGAGCTATACAAGAACGGACTTCTAAACATTTGATACCGGGAATCCATTCTGCTAAACTGCCAACAGGCTTATCAGTAATACCACAGGGTACAATGCGATTAAATCCTGTCATATCAGGACAAACATTTAAAGAAAAACCGTGCATAGTCACCCAACGACTAACTTTAATGCCTATGGCTGCCACTTTCCTTCCTTCTAACCACACACCTGTAAAACCAGGAATGCGTTCTCCCTGTAAACCATAATTTGCTAAAACACGAATTAATACTTCCTCAAGTTGGCGCAAATACCAATGCAAGTCTTGACGATAACGTTGCAGATTTAAGATTGGATACCCTACCAGTTGCCCAGGACAATGATAAGTAACTTCGCCACCTCTTTCAACTCGATGCACATTATATTCACTGTTGTCAAGGTCAAATTTGAGAAATTCCGGGTTTGCACCTTGTCCTAAAGTGTAAACTGGCGGATGTTCCAGCAAGATGAGTACATCTTCGAGATCGGGGTTGTTGATGCGTTCTTTAAGTAGCGATCGCTGCCATTCAAGAGCATCTACATAAGGCATTAATTCTTTGTTATACAAAAAACAGCGGTGCTTGTGATGTGTATGAGTATGGATCATAGAAAAAATCAATGAGAGGAGGCAGAAGGCAGAATGTAGCGGAAGTAGGGGAAGTAGGGGAAGTAGCGGAGATAACCCCCAGTCACCAATCACCAATCACCAATCACCAGTCCCCTATTCTCTGAATATATGTTGCAAAAAAGTAAGAATTGGGTCAACAAATGTCAAGCAATGCAAAGGATCTTAAAGGAAAGTCAACGAAATAAACTTTATCCACAAAAAAGTGCTACTTTGAATATATAACCTCAATGGTGATAGGAGGAGTTACCTGCAATAAGCATCACGCCAAAACAAAAGAAATGCAATGGCTGATGGTATCTTCAGAAGTTGTTGACATCGATCAGAATCAAAACTTCTATTGAGGCTGGCACAATCAAGATATAGAAATAGCAAGCCAACAGAAGAATTACAAAAGGAGCTACTTCTAGAATTGTAAATAAAAGTTGCTTAAACTGAGAAAGCAGGTACAGAACAGCTAATAATAATTGAGCGAGAGTTTTTCTTTGCAGATCCAATCGCCTGGCAAGCAATTGGATACCAGTCTTTAAGAAAGTAAATCGAAGCTAGAGGTACTTATAGTTAAGATGCGACAACCTGAGAACCGAATACAAAAGCCTTACATTAAAAGCAGTTCAGAATTTGTATTGGCGGCAGTGATAGACCTTACCGCAATCTCTGTACATACAAAACCCATTCACATCAAATAAATATTTAGCTAAATATTTAGCGGGAGAGTTTACATGAAGCTTGTCATCCACGGCAAAAATATTGAAATTACCGATGCAATTCGAGAATATGTGCATCAAAAAATTGAAAAAGCAGTTAGTCACTTTCAAAACATTACGAATGAAGTAGATGTCCATTTAAGTGTAGCTCGCAATCCGCGAATTAATACTAGACAAGCGGCTGAAGTCACTATTTATGCTAATGGTAACGTCATCCGTGCGGAGGAAAGCAGCGAGAACTTATATGCAAGTATTGACTTAGTTGCTGATAAAATATCCCGTCAACTGCGAAAATACAAAGAAAGAAGACAAGAACACAAAACCCAGCCTATACCAACTAATGAAGCCGTAGTTGCCGAACCAGTAGCAGATTTAATCGGCGATCGCACTCCTGAACTACCAGGAGAAGTAGTCAGGACTAAGTATTTTTCCATGCCTCCGATGACAGTTGCAGAAGCGCAAGAACAACTGCAACTTGTAGGACATGACTTTTATATGTTCCGTAACGCCGAAACAGGAGAAATCAACGTTATTTATGAACGTAACCACGGCGGTTATGGCGTGATTCAACCCCGCAACCCTAACACTAACGGACAAACTAACGGTAAGAACGGCAAAACCGCCAACGTTGCTGTACCAGAAAAGTCTAAAGTTTGATTTCTGGTGACAGGTGACAGGTGACAGGTGACAGGTGACAGGTGACAGGTGACAGGTGACAGGTGACAGGTGACAGGTGACAGGTGACGGTAAAGAGTTTAATCTTCCCTGTTCCCTGTTCCCTGTTCCCTTTTACCTTGCAGCCAACTGTTGTAACATTTTCAAGGTTTCCTCAACGTGACCTTTAAAGTTAAACATGGAATCAAACACAGATTTAACAATGCCGTTTTGGTCTATTACGTAAGTTACCCGGCCGGGGATAAAACCAAAAGCAGTAGTTGCACCATATTGTTTTCTAACATTGTCGCCTTTATCACTCAAAAGAGTAAAAGGTAAATTGTACTTAGCTGCAAACTTCTGATGAGATTCGCTAGAGTCACCACTTACGCCAATGACTTCAGCACCAGCAGCTTTAAATACTTCATATTGATCTCGGAAAGCGCAAGATTCCGCAGTACATCCAGGGGTGTCGTCTTTGGGATAAAAGTAAAGGACGACAGCCTTTTTGCCGCGAAAATCCTTTAAACTGACGGTAGAACCGTCTTGAGAGGGTAGACTAAAATCAGGTGCAGTATCTCCAACTTTGATAGACATGGTGGCTATTAATAATGGCTTAACAAATCTACATTAACTAATTATTTGTCATTTGGTATTCTCAGCATTAGTTATATTTCATCAAAAAGTTCTAGTTCTAGTTGATTTGGCCAATAAGGTCTTTTTATAGGTAAAAGAGGATCGCCTATCAAGCCAGAAAGTTTGAGCAATCCATCATCAAAAGTGTCTAAAACATCCACTTTAGCCTGTATAGCAGTGGCTACATGAGTAGCATCTTTGGGTTTTAAACTTTCATATTGCCACATTAAATCTCTGGCTAATTCTCCAATTTTTCTATCTACATCATACACATAAATCCATTCATGCCTGAAAAAAGAACGTATTTTTTCCTCAACATCCTTAGAAAGTTTAGGTTTACCTTTCTCCAACCTAATAACTTCTATAAATGTTAATGCAGAGGTAACAATGATAATTTCGCCAGCTTCAGCAGCTTTGATGACTGAAAGGCATTCATTGATTTTATCACTTTCATTTTTAAGCACAGCTAAAAAAGTACATGAATCCCAGTAATGACGAGGCTTGGATGACTTTTTCAATCTTCGCCTCCTAAAATACCAATAATATCTTTAATGCGGGGAAGCTCTATCTCACTTGGAAAAACTTCCATTTCTTCAACTTCTACACTAACTTTTTGTCCATCTTCCCTAGAACGGATCAGACCATACACAGATACTCTTTTGCCAAGAGCATCCTTTACAGAGTCAATATTTTCTGGCATGAAATGGCATTTTACACCTTTGCCAGTAAGTAGATCATAAATTCTGAATAAAGGCTTTCGGCTTAAATCTATAGCTTTAAGAACACCTTCTACAGAACCAAAACTTTTATAATGAGCGCCTATAAGTTCATCCACATTGGCAACTAAATGTTGTGTGAGATTAACTTTTTTTGAATTAGCTCCTACCTGAATAGTTAATATATCTTCGCCAATTAAACCAGCTAAACACCTAGCACTTTCTAATGCTCGATCTGAAAAGAAAGGTGGCCGTTTAGGATATTCCTCAAGAGTAGCAATTCCTGTTTCTACTGTAGTAACAACTTCAGCTATTGCTGCCATCGCTACACGATCAGTAGTTACACCCTCTATTGTTAGGTGAACACTACCACTGGTGACAGATGAAACAACCCAATTTACAGATGGACGTTTTTTTTCACTCAGACGCTGATCCACTTCATGTAATATATTTGCTAATTCTTCTTGGGCTTTGCGGAATTTGTCAAACGGAAGCAACGAGCCATCAATGTCAACTGTTAGGCTCGTATGGAGTTTTCCAGATTGAACTAGCTGCGGTGGTTCCATTTTTGAGGCAAAGTGATTCAATTTCTAGTTTAAACTAAATTTGTACTTGACAATCGTTAATATACGCACACAATCTATGTCTTCTAGGCAAATTAAGTAATTTCAGGTTTTTTGTATTGAGCAAATGCCTTGTATGGTGATTTATTAACAAAATTTTACCTTCTAACCAAGTTTATACATTTTTCTTGATAACGCGCATTAAGCGGGGTAGGGTTAATATTCATCAAAAAAAACTATTTCGCTTATGCGCCTGACTTCACTTGATGTTTTTCGTGGTATTACCATTGCGGGTATGATTCTTGTCAATATGGCGGGAGTCGCAGAGGCTAAATATCCCCCTTTAGATCATGCGGACTGGAACGGTTGTACACCCACTGATTTAGTATTTCCTTTCTTTCTATTCATTGTTGGTGTAGCAATGAATTTCTCTTTATCAAAGTACACCGCTGATAACAAACCTACCAAAACTGTTTACTTACGTATTCTGCGCCGCGCTGCTATTCTCTTTGTATTAGGATTACTACTTAACGGCTTTTGGAATAAAGGTGTTTGGACTTTTGACTTTAGTAGTCTCCGCTTGATGGGGGTATTGCAAAGAATAGGTTTAACTTACCTTTTTGCATCTTTGATAGTTTTAAAATTACCCCGCAAAAGTCAATGGATATTAGCAGGAGTTTTACTCATCTTTTATTGGTTAACAATGATATATGTTCCTGTTCCCGGTTATGGTGCAGGAGTGCTGACACGGGAAGGTAATTTTGGCGCATTTATTGACAGGTTAATTATTCCCAAACCACATTTATATAAAGGTGATGGGTTTAATTTTATGGGAGATCCAGAAGGATTATATAGTACAATTCCAGCAATAGTTAGTGTTTTGGCAGGTTATTTTGCTGGAGACTGGATTAGAAATAAAAAACAGGCTAATTCACAAACATTCTTAAATTTTCTACGAGTATTTTTCGTCCTGAAGGAATGGCTAATAAACGAAATAATTCGGTTTTACCTGCTCCTTTTCCTCCTAATATTAAAAGTGTATCTCTTTCTAAAACTTGGCGATAGTTAGGAATAGGCAGAAAGTTTTTGAGAAAAACAGCATCATCATTACTTTCGGTTTCTGCTGTTCCTTTTCCTGGTGCTATACCAGCCATCAATTCTAGGAGTCTTTGTTTATCAAAATTACTCATATTATTTCCTCTTCTATTTTGTTAAGTCTCTTATTTAATCTTAAACAAAGCCTTTTGGCAATTGTTTGATAATCTTCATTTGTCATCAAATTAATCAAGTCTTGTAAGCGTATAATTTCACCGTCATTTTCATCACGAATGAATAAAGAAATATCTCCTTGTAATCCATCTTGTAAAGGAAGTTTAACAGGTGTAAAAGGTGCTTCATCATCTCCTAAATTTGGAACTTCATTATTTTCATAGTAGTAGTTTTCTGTAAAAACTTGATATGCTTTTAACTTAAATTCATCATATTCACTATATCTTGCGGTTTCTCGCACACTCGGAGACATAGCATGAACTAATAATTCGACGACATAACCCGCAAGATATACTGCATTATCCCATCGTTGCTTATCTAATAATATTTTTGCATCTTGTAAATGTCTGGATGCTGCTTGTGGAAAAGATTCTGCTAACAATATTACTCCTTACTAATTGTTTCCAAATAATTACAAAAATAATAAAAATTAGTCCGCTTTTGCGGACATTGACTCAACAAAATCCCTACATCAATTAAACTCCAACCTCCGCAGCTTCCAGCGCATTAACTTCATCAACCACCCGCCAAATTTCCTGTAACATGGCATCCAAACCAGCGCGAGTAACAGCCGAAATAATGAAAACAGGCGCTAAAGCAAGATGATTTAATTGTTTAGCTAAATCATCCAAATCAACAGTTTCCCTATCCACAGCATCAATTTTATTTAATGCCAAAATTTGCGGACGTTTAGCTAAACCTCTACCGTAGGCTTTTAGTTCTTCTTGAATGGTATGGAAATCACCAATTACATCTTCACTTGTGGCATCAATTAAATGTAATAAAACCCTAGTGCGTTCAATGTGACGTAAAAAATCATGACCTAAACCCGCACCATGCGAAGCACCTTCAATTAAACCGGGAATATCTGCAAATACAGTACCATCACCAGTGGGTTTTTTCACTACTCCCAAGTTAGGAACAAGAGTTGTAAAAGGATAATCAGCGATTTTCGGACGTGCAGCAGATAAGGAAGAAATTAAAGTTGATTTACCAGCATTTGGTAAACCAATAATTCCCACTTCTGCTAACAGTTTTAACTCTAAACGTAAAACTTTATGTTCTCCTTCTAAACCAGGTAAGGCGTATTCTGGGGCGCGGTTACGGTTACTTAAAAAATGTTGATTTCCTAAACCACCTTTGCCACCTTCAGCAGCCCGAAAACGTTGTCCAGGTTCAACTAAATCACATAACAAAGCGTCCATTTCTCCATCATAAATGGCAGTACCACAGGGAACTTCAATAATTAAATCTTTGCCATTAGCACCTGTACAATTATTAGGACCACCACGTTCTCCATTTTCTGCTTTAAATATATGTTTATATCTAAAGTCTAATAAGGTTTGTAAGTTGGTATCAGCAACAAAAATCACTGAACCACCTTTTCCTCCGTTACCACCAGAAGGACCACCGGCGGGAACGTATTTTTCTCTGCGAAAAGCGACGATACCATCGCCACCTTTACCGGCTTGAACTTCAATTACTGCTTGATCGATAAATTGCATAATTAGTTATTAGTTATTAGTTATTGGTTATTGGTCATTGGTTATTGGTTATTGGTTATTGGTTATTGGTTATTGGTTATTGGTTATTGGTTATTAGTCATTGGTTATTGGTTATTGGTTATTGGAGAGTCGACCAATAGATTTTAGGTAGGCGTTTAATTGGGGCGCTAAGTCATCTATGGTAACTTTTAATTTGTTTACCTGTTCATCGGTTAATAGGTTACGGTTATATGCTCTTCTTAGCCAGTGTTGCGTCTCATATAATGAACCTCGCGCTATTCTAATAAAACGCCGATTTTCTGCATAGCTCCCTCTTCCTACACCTTCTGCGATATTCGCACCAATGCTATCTGCTGAACGGATGATCTGTTTACCTATGGTGTTTTGCGGTAGTGACTCCCATTCATTAACAATTTTCCAGATGTTATCAGCTAATTTTTCTGAAAGCTGATATACCCGTAATTCCTGAAACCTCCCATTCCCCATTATTTGACCCAACTAATGACTAATCACCAATGACTAATGACAACTGCCCAATTATCTCACCAAACCAACAGCCAATGACCAATGACCAATAACTAATAACTAATAACCAATAACTAATGACAACTACCCAATTATCTCACCAAACCAACAACCAATGACCAATGACTAATAACTAATAACTAATGCCTAAATATACTGTGAAACATCCTCCTGACATTCATCAGCAAGGTAGGAAAGAGCGCGGAAGCGTAAACCTACTAATTGTTCATACAATGGGTTGATTTTGCACATTGGGGGAATATGGACTATTTTTTTACCAAATAGGGTGACATCTCTTTCAAAAGGACACTGGGAAGGAATCATTTTACATAAAAATCTGGCCACTCTAGGATCATGAATTTCTAACCCGTCTAACCAATCCCGAAGCGGGTGCAATATATCTGGTGGGTGTAGGGTGGTTTCTTGTACTTGTTTGGGATGTTCCAATGTGTGACGTAAAGCTGTGAGGGCTTGGGTGTCTAATTCCAAAGCTTGACAAAACTTGTGTAAAATTTCTTCTTCGCTGGGAGAATATGTTCCATCAGCGATCGCCACCATCACCGCTGTCCGCAAGAAATTTTCCCCAACTGCTGTACCTTTACCCAACATAGCAGCTAATTCTTCAGGTGTAATTATCTCTAATGAAGTCCAGTTAAGACAAGGGGCTAATTCATCTTTGGTAATGCTGTTAATTAACTCCTGTTCTTGGGCATCAAAATTACCATCAGCCCAAGCAATAGTTAGTAGTCCACGTAACCAAACCGTAATTTGTTCGCTACTGTAGGGGGTTTTAACCGCACTTGTCATAAAAACTCACGCCTCAAGATATTCAAGACATTCAAGATATTATCAATCATTCATTTCTAAACTACCCCAATCGTCTGTTTTGCGCTAAAATCCCTTTTACAAAGATTGTTGATAATTTTTTCTATTTACTACCTTAAAGGAGGCAGGGGAGGCAGGGGAGGCAGGGGAAGATGAATAACCCAATGCCCACTTGCCCTGAGCGAAGCCGAAGGGATGCCCAATGCCCAATGCCCAATCACCAATCACCAATCACCAATCACCAATCACCAATCACCAATCACCAATCACCAATCACCTATGTTTTTTTTCGGAATTGAACATGAAGTTGCTTTTCTTAACCATGAAGGAAAGTTTGCTGATTTCTCTTGTACAAAATTTGCTGATTTTCAGCAAATAGTTGACAAATTACCTCTTTACCCCAATGACTACCCACAATTAAGAGTTGGTGATGCTGGGATTAAAAAGAAGCGATGGTATATTAAGGGTTTTGAAAGATTTGCTGATTCAGAAGCAGTAATTGATTGTGTAGCTAAAGGCATCGAAATTAGAACTACTATAAATTCTACTATTCAAGGTGCAATTGATGAATTAACAGCTAGTTTTTCTTTACTACGTGAGACATCTGCTAGTTTTGGTTTTAATCCTGTTTTAGTCAGCTTTAATCCCTATACTTGTGTTTTTGAACCCCAACCACCATTAAATGATTTTGAACTTAGGCAATTACAAGCTTATCCAGATGAACAAACTGCCCATATTTACATGGTTTCCTATGGTCCAGATTTAAATATTTCTATAGCAGATTTGCCTATAGAAAATGTAATTGATATTGGGAAAAAACTGACCTATTACAGTCCTTTTATAGTTCCTTTTAGTTACAGTTCTCCATTTTATAATGGCAGTTTATGGCAAGGTTTATCAGTGAGGACATTTATCAGAACTGGAAAAAGATCAGCAACATTAGTGTTTGTGGAAAAGCAGGAACATCTAATTAAAAGTGTACCTTCATTAACCAAAATTGCCCGCATTCCCGCAGAAGTAGGAAGAATCGAATTTAAAGCCTGTGATAGCTGTGATGATTTTTCTATTTATGCAGGGTTATTGGCATTATTAAAAGGGTTATCCTTAGATAAAACCTTAGAAGGTAGAGCTATTGTACCTGATGCAGCTTTACACCAAATTTCAGCCAAAGCAGGATTTGATAATAATGAAATTTTCCTGAATGCCACCAAAGTTTTACAAGCCGCAGAAAATGCCCTAGAAAATGACCCAGATATTAAATTTTTAGCCCCATTAAAAGATATTTTGGCAAATCGCAAAACCAAATCTCATCAACTAATTGAAATGTTTGAAAATCTAGGTTCAATTGAAGAAACAATCAAGAGAACTTATCAATTATCACCTGTCCCCTTCTGACTTGGTGGAATCTTCTGCATAGGAATCAGCACTTCCATCACAGATTTAACAATAGGTGCTGTTACAGTTCCACCATAGGCATTTGCTCCTTTTGGTTCATCGACAATTGCCAAAACTACATAACGGGGAGCTTCTGCTGGGACAATACCCACAAAGCTAGTAATTCTTGCACCGGGAATATATCCACCTCTAGGAGAGGCTTTTTGGGCTGTACCGGTTTTACCTGCAATACCGTATCCTTTGATTTGAGAAGCTTTACCACTTCCCTGAGAAACCACAGTTTCCATCATGTCCATGACCTTTTGGGTAGTTGTAGGTGAGAAAATCTGGCGTGGTGCTGGTAGATTAGGTGAGTAGTGAATTTTACCTTGACTATCAATCAAGCCTTGAACTACATGGGGTGTGATCAATTTACCACCATTAGCCAAAGCGCCGTGCATTTGCACCAGTTGTAAAGGTGTCAAAGAAAAACCTTGCCCAAAAGAAGTAGTTGCTGGTTCTAGATTAGAGGATAGGAATTTTTCTTGCCTTTTGAGACTTCCACTGACTGCAAAAGGCAAATCTGTATCCATTTTTTGTCCTAGTCCCAGTTTTTCCAACCAGTTATAATATGTTCTCGGCTTCAGACGTTGGATAATTTGTACCATACCAACGTTGCTAGAAGTTTGTAAAATTTCGGCAATATTAATTCGTCTAAAACTGTTAATTTCTGCGTTTTTGATAATGCGGTCAGCGACTTTAATAGTACCTGGGTCATTAAATACATCCTCTGGTTTGATGACACCATTTTCCAGAGCGATCGCCACAATTAAAGGCTTAAAAGTAGAACCTGGTTCATAAAGATCCGCGACAGGCCAATTTCTAAACAGTGAAATATCTGCTTTGGAATATTGATTTGCATTATAGGTAGGATGAGAAACCAAGGCCAATAATGAACCATCGGTGGCATCCATCACAATTACAGCACCGCGTTTAGCCTGAAACTTGTCAATCTGTTCTTTGAGTGCCGTCCGGGCAGCCCGTTGCAACCGATTATCAATAGTGAGTTGGAGTTTTAAATCATCAGAATGCAAAAATCCTTCTGGTGCATAGGTTGGCATAATTGCGCCGTTACCAGCCCGACTGAGACGCACTGTTTGCCTGGAGCGTTCCAATAGTGTCTCTTGACTATATTCAACCCCCGCCTGACCCTGACGGTCAAGGTTAACATAGCCCACCACATTAGCAACCAAATCATCTTGTGGGTAGAAACGGGAATATTTTTGAATAAATTCCAAGCCATTCAAGCGGAATGAAATCAAGCGATCGGCAATATTTTCGCCAATACCATTAGCAATCAGAATACCGCTGCTTCTACTTTCAAATGTTTTTACTAACTGACGAGCATCTTTGTTGAGAATTGGTGCAATTTTTTCTGCTATTTCCTCCTTAGACTTATCAAATAGTTTGGGATGGGCGTACAGAGTATATACTGGACGGTCAATGGCCAAAATATTGTTATTGCGATCAACCACGGGGCGACGGGGCATAAAAGGATGTAAATTCACCATTTGCTGGTTTCTTGCCCTTTGAGTAAGTTTTGCACCATCAATAATTTGCAGTCGATACAAATTGAAAGCCAACCCCAACCCAGCCGCAACCAAGATACCCCAAACTATCAACAGTCGAGACTTGGGATTTGTTACTTGAGCTTGAGTTTTAGGAGAACCATTCCCTGGTACAGCTTGTTTGTAGAACTTGCGCCGCCTTGTGAACTCTAAATTCTGCAAATTTCTCAATTTTGTTCTGCTTGGTGACTTCTGCATTGGGGTTTCTTGTATCAGTTGTTAGGGAACAGGGAACAGGGAACAGGGAACAGGGAACAGAGGTAATCAATTACCAATCACCAATCTCTTTGAATTCTAATATCCTAATGGTGAGGAAGTTTGGGACTGCACTTGTGAATTGGGGATTATACTTGAGGATGCTGACTTTGGACTAGGGGATGTTGGTGGCAAAAAAATTGTCTCCCCTGGAGTTGGTAATCTTAATCCTGCTTCTGCTTTTTCTCCCTCTTCAGCCATTTTTTTGATCAGGGCCGCATTGGTTGTGTTCAACTGCCGCTCATGACGTTGTAGGCTTTGCAGAGTGCGGTAATATTGACTCCAAAGCTCTTGAGAATAGACTGTCAAACCATAAACCACAAGTGTTGCAGCCACAAACACAAATGTCGCAGCTGAGGAATAACGATAGACAGCGTGCAAGCGTAGCAACCATATCGGTGTGGATGCAGCAGTAGACATCTCATGTAAGTGTTCATCCTTGGACTGCCCATTCACACTTGTGGTATTTGTGACTGTTTGTTGTCCAGAATTTTTCTCCAATGTTGATACTACTGCCTCATTGACTAGAGGAGTTGATATTTTTCTAGGGGAATTGCGTTTTCTTTTAGGGCGCACTACAGTGGATGCACTATTCGATTTAGAATTTGTTTGCATATGTTTTGACAGGATACTAGAGCCTCCCCGACCCCAGGGTGGGGTCAAATTTCGCTTGAACCAGGCACTTTTTGTAGCAACAGCTGATTTGCGGACAGCAGTCATGATTTTTGTAAATGATAGATTTTGTACTTAAACTTAATACATTTAAAATTATGGCAATGCAGAGCAGTCAGAAGCAATACCTAATACTCATATTGGTTTACCGTTAGAAATTACCCAAAAGTTGGGTGGAAATTTCTACTCTCAAAGCATTTCAAAAAAATCGACAAATAAGCTATCGTAGTCAACAGAGCAATTTTTTAGTATTGCCTTAATTGGTGAAAGAGGAGTTATGAAAACAAAAATCTTTGGTTTGGCTCTCATGTTAAGTCTGGCTACCACTCTGGGAGCTTGTGCAGGTGGTGGCGATAATCCTGCTGGTACTACCACTACTCCCGCTGCTACACCAGCAGCTGGCGAGCCTGCTGACACTGGTGCTACCCCCGCTTCTGCTACAACAACACCAGAAGCTACACCTGCTGCTACAACAACACCAGCAGCTACCCCCGCTACTACTCCTAACTAGGACTTGATACGATAATTTATTTAGGATAGCGATCCTCAGTACATCGCTATCACATAAATAATTTGATCAGGCATCCAGAATGGTAAACAGCATACAATGACCTTCTGGGCAGTACAATTAAACCCAAAGCGGAGCGACTCGACTATGATAAAATCGAATCAATCCGCTTATGGTTATCAATTAATAATTGACAATTGACAATTGATAGTTGTTTCAGTAATTGTTCATTGTCCATTTTTAAAAAAATTGTTTAAAAAAATTGTCTTTACTCGGAAAGTAGCTTTATGTTGCTACTGCAATTCAGTACATCTCACTATTGTCGTAAAGCTCGACTAACTCTAGGTTACAAGGGTATTAATTATCAGGTAGAAAATCTCACTCCTGGCTTGCACATCCTCAAGGTGAAGCCGTTAACAGGTTTAACTACTCTGCCTGTTTTGTTACCGCAAATGGAAGGAAAACCCCAAGCTATTGGCGACTCGACACAGATTGTCAAATTTTTAGAATCTTATCAACCAGAACCTTCATTATTTTTCAGTAACCCGGAACAACAAACAGAAGCTTTGATGCTAGAAGACTGGTTAGATGAAAGCATTGGTACTGCTACAAGGTTTGTATATTATCATTTTCGGGCTGGTGAAGGTAAACAAATTGATCCATCATTATCCAGTCAAATAGTGATTGGAGTGGTTAGAAAACAATATGGTATTAACAATGCTAGTGTAGAGTTAGCTACTAAAAGGCTGACAATTGCCCTAGAAGAATTATCTCATCGTTGGCAAAGAAGCGAATATTTAGTAGGCGATCATTTGAGTGTAGCTGATATTGCCGCAGCAGCTTTATTGAGTCCTTTAGCACTTATTCCTCAATACCGTCAAGGATATCCTTGGTTGTTTGAACGCATTGTCAAAATTCATCAATTGTGTGGTGAAGCACTACCACCAGGACTTTAAAAAGTCAAAAGTCAAAAGTCAAAAATAAGATGTATGAAATTTTGGTTTTTGGGTATAAGTACCGCTATGTTAGTGGTGGTTAGTAGTTATTGGGGAAATGGGGTAATGGCATTACCACCGGTGGAGGATATACCAGAGGAAATATTGCGGACAGAGATTATTACCATTGGGCGATCGCCTATTGATGGTAAACTCTTAACTGCTGCTGAATATGCCCAACTACAAGCGCAACTACAAACCAGCCCCCCACCAAAACTTAATGCTCAAATCCGAGAACAAATATTCCTGTTAAGGATACGTCAGGCATTATTACAGCTTTTCCCGTTTTTAGATATTTAGGGTTTGCTGAATAAACCAAAAAGCCTCTTCAATAATTGACAATTGACAATTAACAATTGACAATTACCTCTCCCTTGAAGGGAGAGGATTGAAAAAGCGGATTTTTTTTTGGGTTTTTTCCCCTTGAAAGGGGAGGTTTTAAACCTTGAATGAAACAATTATCAATTGTCAATTATCAATTATCAATTGATGCGGAGGTTTTAAACCTTGAATGAAACAATTATCAATTGTCAATTGTCAATTATCAATTGAATTACTAACCCATACCGTTAGTAACTGGGTGGAAATAGAAAGCGAAACCCAAAACCGTATAAGCAGCTAAAAGTAAAGTTCCTTCCAACCAATTAGACTTACCATCAGAACTAATACTATTAGCAATTAAAACCGATACCGCTACAGCTACCAATTCAAAAGGATTAAAATCTAAATCCATTGGTTGACCCATAAACCAACCTGCAATAACCAAAACAGGGGCAACAAATAAGGCTATTTGCATACTTGAACCCACTGCAACAGATAAAGAAAGGTCCATTTTATCTTTCATGGCAACAGTTACAGCCGTAGCGTGTTCAGCAGCGTTACCAACAATGGGAACTAAAATTACCCCTGTAAACAAAGCTGTTAAACCTAGTTTAGAAGTAGCTACTTCCAAAGAATCTACCAATAATTCTGACTCTAAAGCTACCAGCAAAGTGCAAACTAAGAGTACACCACTCCACAACCAAAGATTGGGTTTTTCATGGGGAGTTTCTTCTGCTTCTTCTATCTCTGCTACACCTACATCATATAAATAGGCGTGGGTTTTCATAGAAAATAGCAATGTCAAGCCATAAACTAAAATTAAGACTACAGCCACAGCTAGAGACAGATTTTGTACTACTTTTTCACTAATGCCAATGGATGTATAGTTCATAGCTGTGGGTAGCAAAATGGCTATGACTGCCAAATTCATCGACGAAGCATTTACCCTTGCTACCACCGATTCAAAAGTTTGTTCCTTGTAACGTAGTCCGCCTAATAACATAGAAAGACCCATAACTAGCAGTAAGTTACCGATAATTGAACCTGTGATACTGGCTTTAACGACTTCTATCAGTCCAGCATTGAGGGCAACCAAGGCTATGATCAATTCTGTAGCATTACCAAAGGTGGCGTTTAATAACCCTCCCAGCACCGGACCGACAACTACAGCAATTTCTTCGGTAGCTGCACCCATCCAAGCTGCGAGGGGCAAAATAGCTAATCCTGCGGTGATGAATACTACCAATTCTCCCCACTCTAAAAAGTGCGCTGCTAGGGAAATGGGGATAAAAACTAATAGGCCAAGAAAAATGATGTTTTTAGTTGACATTTACTATGATCTCGAATTTTGCATAGGTATCACCAAGATATAGGATACTGTCAAGCTTTCGGAAATTCTACTGTTTAAATGATTTCCGTAGATATATAAAATAAGATGACGATTTAATTCAATATTGCAATCTTTTGTTGCAAAAGTATGACTTTCAACTTGGGTTTTATCACAAAAATGGGTTTTAATAGATTACAATACCGTTAATTGTCTTGGCTGATTAGCGTTGCCAGTGATAGAATCCCCAATATGGAATTTTATGCCATCTTTGATCATTTTTCACATACGAGGGAAAAGTTGCGCGAGAATGCAGATTTCCTGACATATTAAGACAATTTTTGCCAAAATTATGATTCGGCTTGATATTCAAGCTGTGGTTTAAAGCGGATTTGACCATAAAACAACTGTAAAAAGGTACATATAACATACACTTTCACCACAATTGTAATTTGACAACTGCAATTTTACTTGGGATAAAAATATGATGACATCTGCTGCTGAATTACCAGTAAACTCAGGCTCCACATTCACATTAAATCAATCAGAACTAGATTCTCAACACCTGACTGAAAATGATCCCCTGAAAAAACCCCGTGGTGTATACGTGACGGTGCATGGACATTTTTATCAACCACCTAGAGAAAATCCTTATTTAGATGCCATTGAACGTCAACCGAGTGCTGCACCTTTCCATGATTGGAATGAGCGCATTCATTGGGAATGTTATCGCCCTAATGCCTTTGCCAGAGTGCTAAATGATAAGGGTGAATTATTGGGGATCGTCAATAATTATGAGTACATGAGCTTTAATATTGGTCCGACTCTGATGTCGTGGTTGGAACGCTACGATGTGGAAGTTTATCAACGAATTTTAGAGGCTGATGTTAAGAGTAGTCAAAGGTTAAATGGTCATGGCAATGCGATCGCTCAAGTCTATAATCACATTATCATGCCTTTAGCTAATGAACGAGATAAATATACACAAATTCGCTGGGGCAAAGCAGACTTCAAATCTCGTTTTGGTCGTGATCCCGAAGGTATTTGGTTAGCAGAAACAGCCGTTGATTATGCAACTATAAAAGCTCTCATTTCTGAGGGTATTCGTTTTGTTATCCTTGCACCTTCTCAGGCTCAACGTTGTCGTCCTTTCGCCACAGAGAATGATCCCCATCCAGAATGGCATGAAGTTGGTGGTAGTCAAATTGATCCTACTCGTCCCTATCGTTGTTATTTAAAACCAACTCTGCAAACCACATCTTCACCTTTGAGTGTGACTAAAACAACTCTGCTAGAAAATACAGAAGGCTTACCCTATATTGATATCTTCTTCTACGATGGTCCGATATCACGGGATATGGGTTTTAGTGATGTGGTTTATAGTTCTCACCACTTCGCAGGCCGTGTAGGTGCAGCAGTACGCGGGGATCATCGTCCCGCACAGTTAATATCTGTAGCTACCGATGGGGAGACTTTCGGACATCACAAAAAGGGAACTGAGAAAACTTTAGCCTATGCTTTTATTGGTGAGTTTCCCCGTCATGGTTGGACTGTCACCAATTTTGCTCACTATTTAAGTTTAAATCATCCGAGTTGGGAAGTGGAGTTAAAACCTGTCACCGCTTGGAGTTGCGCTCATGGTGTGGATAGATGGCAAGATGATTGTGGTTGTGGAGGTGAAGGGGGTGTTTGGCATCAAAAATGGCGTAAGCCGTTACGCAGTGCGTTGAACTGGTTGCGGGATCAGTTAATTGAGGTGTATGAGGAATATGGGCGAAAGTTATTTCGTGATCCTTGGTTAGCAAGGGATGAATATATTGAAATTTTACGCGATCGCTCTGCTGCTAATGTTACCCGTTTTCTCTCCCGTCATCAAACCCACAAACTTACCGCTACTGAACAGATAGATGCTTTGCGGTTGTTGGAAATGCAGCGTCACTCTTTGTTTATGTTTACTAGTTGTGGTTGGTTTTTTGAAGAGTTATCCAGACCAGAAGGAACGCAAATTCTCCGTTATGCCGCCCGTGCTTTAGAATTAGCAGGAGATGTGGCAGGTGTGCAGTTAGAAAAAGGTTTCCTCAAACGTTTGGGTTTAGCTCCCAGCAATGTGGAACACTTTAAACATGGTGCAGAAGTTTATCGTCAATTGGTGTTAACTGCCCAAATCGGATTTAAACAAGTTGCTGCCCATTATGCGATTACTTCCCTATTCAATAATCACAACAATGCGATCTCCACACAAGACAAATCAGAAAATCTCGAAACCTATCAAAAGCGCGTTTATTGCTACACAGCCAATGAGTTAGATTACCAAATGCAACGCATGGGCGCGTTAACTATGGCGGTGGGACATTTAAAGTTGGTGTCAGAAATTACTTGGGAAAGTGAAAATTTAGTCTTTGCAGTGCTACATTTGGGAGGTTGGGATTTTCATTGCTGCATTCAGCAGTTTACAGGCAGACGTGATTATAGTCACTTGAAAGAAAAGCTATTTGCATCCTTGCAACAAGCAAGCGCGGCTCATGCTATTTTGGCAATGACAAAGATTTTTGGTGATGAAGCCTTTAGTTTGCAAAATCTGTTTGCAGAAGAACGCCATCGTATTATGCGGTTGTTAAGTCAGGAAACACTAAATAGATTAGACCAATTATATACCCAGACATACCGAGAAAATTACGGTGTGATTATGGCTTTTCATCGGGATGGGTTAACAGTTCCCCAAGAGTTGCAAGTAGCAGCGGAAATAGCTTTAGGTTATCGGTGTATGATGACATTGCGTAGCCTAGAGCAAGATATTACAGATACCCAATTAAGTTGGAATCACATTTTAGAATTAGAGGCGATCGCCACTGAAGCTAAACATTTGCGTTGTCAGCTAAATATACCAGAAGGCAAACAGATATTAGAACAGTTAATTGTGCGCTTGCTGTGGCAATTATTACACGAGGCTAATGGTTCTTTTAGTACAGATATCCAAAGGTTAGAAAAGTTAATTGATGTGGGATATCAGCTAAAATTGGGTATTTCTCTGGAAAAATCCCAAGAACTATACTTTAGTTGTTTACATAGTCAAATAGTTCCCCTGTGTCTCACTAACTTGAACAACCCAGCAGAAGCTACTCATTGTCGTCAGTTGTTGAAACTAGGGCAAAAATTAGCCGTTGATGTCAGCATGATCGGTGACTGGTGACTGGTAACTGGTGACTGGTGACTGGTGACTGGTGATTGGTGATTGGGAAAATACAAATAATTTCTACCTGCTCCCTGCTCCCTGCTCCCTACCTTCCCCAATATCTAACGGCTATTACGCGCACCCGATTTAGAAGCAGATTCATTTTGCAACCGCAGCAAAGTATTATATATCTGACGTTTCAAATCGGTGTTGCTTTGAACTTCGACCGTAATTTGATTAAACCGTTCAATGGTTAAATTATTGGCTGACACTATATTTTGAGAATCGTTACAATAATTAACAGCTATCTCCCTAGCCTTGTTTGGTAGGGAATTCATGCTGTTAGGGTCATTACAGACAATTTTGGGAATTTCTTTTCCCCCAATAAGTTTTTTAAGTTCTTTAAACGCAATTTGGCGTTTTGGCTCCATTTCTAATACAGACTGGGCATAGTTAGTAACTTCTGCATTGTCAACTGGCGGAATTTGAGCATCTGCTTTCACAGTCAAACCCAAAGTAGCAATTAAACTCGCAGCGGTGAGAGTTGCAAATACCAAGGACTCAGAAAGTTTGTGCTTAATTGAAGTTCGCAAAAAGACAAAATAATTTTCCTGCATACGATAGATGACACAGAATAATAGTAGAGATATGATAGTAGGTTTGAATTATTTTAGGAATCAGAAGTTCCGGTAAAATCGAAATTTTGATCAAGGTGGGGACTGGTGACTGGGGACTGGGTAATCAATTTTATGTTTCTCTGTCAACTATCAACTATCAACTATCACTTTTTCCCAATCACCCATTACCCATTACCTTTTCTGATATACTTGACAAAGTTCAATGACTTTAGTTTGTAGGATTGATGTTTCCGACGCTCCTTGTTTGAGGCTAACTTCTAATTCCAGCAGTAGGGGTAAAGATGAAATTAGTTGTTGTACAGAAAGAGATTTGACTTCTTGCTGTAGGAAGTAGATACGTTTAGGGTTATTGATTTCCGCTGCTTGGGCGATCGCTTGGGGGTTGCGTTCTCCTGTTTCCATCATAATCTTTACCCATAGCCATGTGCGAAACTGCCCTATCAAAGTGGCAACAATTCTTAAACCCGGTTCAGCCGCATTTATTAGATCCCCGACAATACCCAAAGCTTTAGCTGTATCACCGGTTCTAATAGCCGCTGCTAATTGCAAGGTGTTTTGAGTAGTATTTCTGACTAACAGAGTTACAGTTTTCACATCTAATGGCTTATTACTACCTGCCATAAACAGGCGTAATTTCTCCATTTCTGTATAGAGAAGCCTGGTATCGTTGCCTATAGACTCCGCTAATATTTCCGCAGTTTGGGTAGTTAATTTTACACCGACATCTTGAGCAACTTCATTGACAGCTTGTACCAACAATTCAGTTTTCCAGGGGGGAATAAGTGAAAACTCGCGGATTTCGGCAAATTGTTTGATAAATTTTGTAGCTTTGAGACGTTCATCAGGTTTACTGCGGCTTGTTACCAATAAAAAGGAATTTTCAGGAATTGCGGGTAAAGTCCGTTGTAATTCTGATAACGCATTTTCTGGACACTGTTGGCATAAATTAGAATTGACTAACCAAACCAAACGCCCACCAGCACCGAAAGCGGGAGTCATAACTTGATTTAAAGCCTGAATTATTGCATCAGGTTGATCTGGGGGGAAAGCGGTATAGTTAAAACTTGTCCAAAGAGGATCAAGAACGCGATCGCGTAAAGCTGCAACCGCCTTTTCCATTGCAAAATCATCTTCACCCCAGTAAACGTAGATTGGCATAAGAATTAGGTGACAGGTGACAGGTGACAGTAGAGATGGGAAGCAGGGGCAGCAGGGGCAGCAGGGGCAGCAGGGGGAGAATATTAACTTTTGCCTCTTGCCTCTTGCCTCCTAATAAAATAACTTGGTCAAATTATGTAAATTTTCCTACAATCTATCAAGAGAGATCGAGGCTAAGAAGATTGGACGACAACTACCAAACCTATTTAAATCGGGTAGCACGCATGACGCTACCAGAATCTTACAAAACCCAAGTTCAGCATATCCAGGAATCTTATAAATTTAAACCTGTTGATGGAGTCAGAAAACCAGCACCATTTCCTGGTTATACACTGATTACCCCACCAGCAGCAGAAGATACACAGAACGCTGATTTTTACAGCCAAATTGAGACTTTTCAGCGATCGCTGTTAAATTTACCAATCAACTCCGATTTGATTGTACCTCTACCTCCTGCCAGTTTTCATTTCACCTTGGCAGATTTAATTTGGGATCATGCTTACATTCATGCTACTGAGAAAAATCCCCAATTTGAAGAGGAGTTTAACTCTTGTTTAGGGAATTTGTTTGATCAGTATAACGAATTAAGAGGTGAAACAAGTCATCCTATTTCTTGGCAAATGTTAGGATTAATAGTTATGCCAAGAGCTTTAGCAGTGTGTTTAATACCCAAAGATGAAAGGAGCTATGAGGAGATTATTCAACTCCGCCGACTAATTTATCAAAATCGCAAATTAATGGGCTTGGGTATTGAACAACATTATCACTTTACAGCCCATATTACATTAGGCTATTTTGGGGAAATTACTGCTGACCTAGATCGGGTAAAACTTAGTAATTTGTTGTCAGAGTTAAATCAACAATGGCTGTTAAATTTTCCAGAAATTGTAGTCCATCGGGCTGAATTACGGAAGTTTGATAATATGACAAATTATTATCGTCAACCTGACTTTACGAGTTTAGAGTTTTAATTTGCTAGTTGTCAGGGAATAGGGACTGGGGACTGGGGAAGAAAATTTTAGATTTTAGATTTTAGATTTTAGATTGGAGCTAACAAAAACAATCAAAAATCCAAAATCCAAAATAAAAAAACTCCTGCCTCTTGCCTCCTGACTCCTCCCTAAAACTCTGGTTGTTGATAGGCTAAATAAACAGCTTCTAGAAACACATCAGCGGAAATTTCAACAGGTAAAATTGTTAAATTTATAATAGATTTTACCTGTTCGGATAATTTTATTGATAAGGAAGACCGAGCTTTTTTAGACATTCCATTGCGGCGTTGTAAATACTCACGAATAATGGCAAAATCATCAGGCAATAATTGAGATAAATCCGAGATTTTTTGCAAACTGAGATAAAATGACTTTGCCTCATCTGAAATAGTAAGATTGGCAGATTTATTAACTTGTTGGGTTTGAATTACTATAGTTCCTGCGACTAAATCACCAAGGCGCTTTTCACTTTTACTAAACATAATTAAAAAAGCGCCAATAAACAAAGTTTCATCAATAGGACGCAGTAAAGCCCGGAGTGCAGCTTGTTGTAAACCCAAAGGTCTGCCATCATCTCGCACTACACGAATTTTAGCAATGCGTTTACCAGGGGTTTGTCCTTGCCAGAGAGTTTCAAAAAAAACAAAATAACCTGTGTAAATAAAGAAAAGAATCAGGAAAGCGATCGCAGTCATCCATAAACCAAAACCAGAGCCAAAAATCTCTGAACCAATATCATATAATTGATTAGAAATAAATGCCCAGACTGCGATAAACAGAGCTAAACTTAAAGCCAAAATCTGATAGTCAATAATTAACGCCCAAGCTCGACTTCCTATACCAGCTAAGGTAAATTCTAACTCAACGCTTTCCGGGGTGCTGAATTTGATTCTGTTGAAAAGGTGCATGATCTTAAATCTCGCGATCGCGTAATTGCAAACCTAAACCCTCACGCCGACTTCTTAGGTCATAGTAAATTACAGCTTTAATGGATTGCCAGAATGGCATCACAAACATTCCTCCTACCAAACTGATCAGTAAAGAAATAAAATACACCAGTCCGTAAATGAGCGAACCTGGTTCTAGTGCCAGTAGGAATAAACTAGGTAAATAATTAAATAAAAATACAATTGGTAGTGTGACAATACCAGCAACTATCACTACCCCTTGAATACGAAAAGCTGAAGCTTTGGTTAACTCCCAACTTCTATTAACACTCTCCCCACCATTAATATTTTCCTCAACTGCTAATGGTACTTCAGCTATCACCCAACGAGCGTAGAACCAAGTTAGTCCTGCCACGATAATAATTACCATCAAAACAGCAACTAAAGCGGTTGTAATTATAGCCCCTCCAGTACCTAAGATGACAGTTAAGGCCGCTGCTAATAAACCAACCACTATACCACCTGCAATTGCTAGTCCCAGATAAACTAACAACAGATATAAACCTAATCGAAAGTAAATTCCCCAAAATGACCATAAACGAGGCTGAACATGATTCCTGGCATCTTCAATACTTTCTGGTTGGTTAGTTAGTTCCCCAAAGGCTAAACGCGAAATTAGTCCAGAAATGGCTGCATATTTTGCCCAGCCATAGATAGGAACTAAAACCCATAAATGAGCGATCAAGGCTAGTTGAAGATACTTATTGAGATGAGAACGATACAAACGTACACCTGCACTGACTACGTTGCCAATACTCAATGGTTGTGCAGGACTGGAAAAACCCAAGTTTTCAGACATAGTAGTAAATGTTCCTTAAAATTACAGTTGGCAATTTTGAGGCCATATTAAGCTAAATTAAACTCAGTACCCGGAAATTTTATGAATATTAAACGTTGGATCGGCAGACGAGAGGAAAATTGGCAACGTCTAGATTCTCTATTACGGAAAGTAGAACAAAAAAAGTTAAAATCTCTCAAATCTGGGGAAATTAGAGAGTTAGCCAGCTTATATCGTTCCGTAGCCGCAGATTTAGCCCGCGCTCGTACCCAGGAAGTAGGGAATACTTTAATTCAAAGTTTACAATCCCTAACAACTCGCGCCTATACTCAAATTTATCAAGGTTCACGCAAACAAGAATGGCAAGCAGCGGTAGAATTTTACCGTTTTGGATTTCCGGCTGTAGTGCAGCAAACATTTCCATACATAGCCACTGCTACAGTTTTATTTATCTTCGGTGGTTTAGTAGGTTGGTGGTATGCTTGGCAAGATCCCAGTTTTTTGTCGCTGATAGTACCAAATCATATAATTTCCCAAGTCCGAGATAAAGGTGAGTTATGGATGGGTTCTATTGTCGGTATTGAACCTTTAGCATCCAGCAATATTATGATTAATAATATTTCCGTTTCTTTCGTTGCTGTTGCTGGAGGAATTACTGCCGGATTATACACAATTTATATCATGATATTTAACGGTTTATTAATTGGTGCGGTTGCTACTTTAGTCGGTCAAAATAATCTCGCTTATCCATTTTGGGCGTTTGTATTTCCTCACGGGGCTTTGGAATTACCCGCTATCTTTTTCGCAGGTGGGGCAGGATTTTTAATAGCCAAAGCAATTATATTTCCTGGTAAATATCGCCGTCGAGATGCAATTAAATTTTATGGTTCTCTAGCTGCACAATTAGTATTTGGTATTGTGCCGATGTTAATTATAGCTGGAATTATTGAAGGTTTTTTCTCACCTAATCCCATTATTCCAGACCCGATTAAATATTTAGCAGGAATGGGATTATTTATATTTTTAGTGCTGTATTGTAATCGTAAAAATAAATTGGTTAAGGGATAAAAAATTAAAAATTAAAAATTAAAAAGGAATGAAGAGGAAGATATTTTAGCAGTAAGGGTAATTCTTCCTCCTGACTCCTGCTAAAGTTGATTTCTGGCTTTAAGTTGCAAATATCGTTCAACTAATTGATCAGAAATTTGATTTGCTGGTGCATCAAGAACCAAAACACCTTTTTGTTTTAATTGGGCAAAAGCAACTTGTCTTTGTGCTAATAAATCTAAAGATACTGCACGAGTATAAACTGTTGTGATATCGTCAGTAAAAGTGTGTGCTATTTGGTCAACTTGGGGATCGCGGAGGGTGACACAAAAGGGTAAATAACGGGGTGCTAATTTGCAGAGTGCTGCCAGAAGTTCTGAAGAAGCAGTAATATCAACTAAGTCAGTAATTACCACTACTAGCGCCCTGCGGGTTTGCTGTTGGACTACATGAGTGACAGCGCCTAAATAATCAGATTCTAATAATACTGGTTCAATAGGTGTGAGTCGATCAATTAGTTGATTAAGGTGATGTTGTCCCCGTTCTGGGGGTATCCAGGTGTGTACTTGACGATCAAATACAGCTACACCAACGCGATCGCCCCGATGTAAACCCGCCAATGCTAAGGATAATGTGGTATTTAAACCCCAGTCAAATCGCTGTAAACCCTGGACTTTGGCGGTCATTAATCGCCCACGATCTAGTAAAATCAGTAAAGTTTGTTCCTGTTCTGGTTCTAAAACTCTGACTAACGGACCTGTGTTACCATAGGCACGTCTAGCGGTAGCTTTCCAATCGACAAACCGCAAATCATCACCGCTGCGATAGTTCCGCAGTTCTGCAAATTCTGTTCCTATACCCATTTGACGAACTTTGCGGATAGAACCAGATGATTGTAATGTCAGACGAATCGAGAGCGATCGCAACCCCATTAAATCAGGATACACTTTCACCCGTGTATTTTGGGGAATTTGCCAATCATCCCACCCTAACCCCCAATTTCCCAACTGTCGTACTTGAATATTTCCCCACGGAAAATCTCCCCTTTGGTTTGGTTGTACAGTGTAAGTTATCTCTTGGGTGTTATTTGCAGGAAGATTAACGCTGAGAGTCGATGTAGAAACAGCAAACTCTGTCGGATAGTAATCACGAATTTGAATAATACTATTTGTATTTCCTGATTCTACTTTTAACACTACTGGATTATCACGACCAATAGATAAACGTGAGGGTAATTCCCGGCTAATTTTAACGCGAGATTTTCTCACTTTTAAACTATCAATAACCATCAATCCTAAAACCACAGCATCAAATACCAAAGTTAAAGCGATGCTTTGGTAAATACCCAAAATCATAGATAAAATGGGTGATACAGCAATTGCTAAACCTAATAAAAAATAAACTTTTTTAGATGGAATCATATAGTTCACAGGTGACAGGTGACAGGTGACAGAAAAGATTGAATAGTTATTAGTTATCAGTGTTCATGGTTGATTGTTAACCGTTAACAGTTAAGTGACCTCTGATACAATTTTTTATGAAGCTGCGCCTAAATTCTGAATTTCTTATTTCCTTCTTTCTTTGTGTCCTTTGCGGTTAGTTCATTCTTGAATTTAGCGCATCTTTATCAAGAATTGGTATGACTCCTAAATTCTTCCAACTCTGATTATAATAAATTGACTCCTTCTCTTAAATGAGGACTTAATAAAGTTCGCCAAGCCTTCAGCTTTTTATTGTAATCTATTCGGCAAGTAGTTTGTCTTTCTGGTGGGATACCTACATTTTCTACCAAAACATCATATTCTTTTGGGTTTTTACCATAAACCAAACAAATAATATTATAAAACCTCTGATAATTCAAAGAGTGTTCATCCCAAAAAGATAAATCTTGACTTACACTTTCCATTTCCCGATTTCCAGATAAACCAAATTGGATAGCAGAAGCTAAAGCTGCAAATTCTTGTCCTAATTCTGATAATAAAATTGTCGAAAATTCATCAACAGTATCTTCTTCCTTACCAGTTACAGGTAAATCTAATTCTTCGATGAGTGTATGTCCTAATTCATGGAAAAAAGTGAAAACAGTTGTACCTGCTACCCGACGATTAACTTTATTAACTATTTCCGGTTCATTAATATTCAATTCCCTGGATTGATAGTAGTCCATAAATACATCTGTAAATTTATCTATTAATTCATAACAAAGAGTAATACTATGTTCAGAAGGTTTATAATAGGCGTTGACAGCACCACAGTCACCCAAAATAATTTTCACATCATTGGGCATCATAAAAACTCTATTTAGCTTTTGCGCTAATTTTTCAAATGATTGATATTTTCGCAATCGTTCTTGTCTTTTAATAGAATGTTTGCGTTGTAAAGGAGTATAAATTACTTGGAATTTACCTTTAGCATCTACATTATTACTATTCCTAATTATTTCATTAGTATTGCCAACTAATTTAACTGGTGTTTGCTTAACAAGAGGATTGATAGAAATAACAATTATACCTAAAGCTAGAATACTGACTAACAGGAAAATTCTTAGTTTAAAACTAATTGGTTTTAAATATTTCAATAGGTAAGACATACTGTGGTATATACAATATGATTGAAAACTTGGTAAGGAGTCAGGAGTTAGGAGTCAGAATTTTTGATCAATTTGATCAATCAGTTGCTGAACAATGAGAGGATGTTTGTAAAGTCTAATTTGTAAAGTCTAATTTGTAAACCCTAAATTAATGGCAGATAAAAACGGTAGCATCCCCAATGTGTAAATTTATTTTTATCTAACGGAAAAATGATCCAAAGTCCTGATATGATTGAACCGCAAAGGACGCAAAGGACACAAAGGTAAGAGAGTTTAAGAGATGTTTTCGTGTTGCTGCGGTTATCTTTTCAAAATTGGGATGCTCCTGATAAAAACAGCAATTTGCTGATTATCTGGGAACTGGAACTTGATTAATGATGGCAGCTATTACCGCATCTATTTGTAAACCATCCAGCATTGCTTCTGGTTTTAAAAGTAAACGATGACGCAACAGTGGGGAAGCAACAGCTTTGATATCATCAGGTGTGACAAAATCTCTACCCGCTAACCAAGCAGATGCTTGAGATGTTTGTAACCAAGCACCAGCAGCGCGAGGAGATGCACCTAAAGCTAAATCAGGATATTGACGGGTTTTTCTCACCAATTCCAAGAGATAATCAACTATAGCTTCAGATACCTGAACTTGTTTAACGGCTTGCCTAGCCTCTAAAATATCAGCTACTGTAGTGATTGGTTTTAACTTGGCAATATCTAAGCGTCTAGCTGCAAAACCCGCTTGTCGATTTAGTAACATTTGCTTTTCTGCTGCTTGATCTGGGTAATCTACAACTAGTTTGAATAGAAACCGATCTAACTGCGCTTCTGGTAAGGGATAAGTACCTTCAAATTCCAGGGGGTTTTGTGTTGCAATCACCCAAAATAAATCTGGTAATGGTAAGCTTTCACCATCTAAGGTGACTTGCATTTCTTCCATTGCTTCCAGTAGTGCAGCTTGTGTTTTGGGAGGAGTACGGTTAATTTCGTCAGCGAGTAAAACTTCTGTAAAAACAGGACCTTTTTTGAGTAGGAAATTGCGACTATTTAAGTCGAAAATATTTGTACCAGTAATATCGGATGGTAAAACATCTGGTGTCAGTTGAATCCTTCGGAAATCTGCTTGAATTAACTGCGCTAACACTTTGACCAGGAGTGTTTTACCAGTTCCGGGTACTCCTTCTAAAATTATGTGTCCACCTGCTAACAATGCTATTAACGATTGCTTGACTAGGTTGGATTGTCCTACAATTATTTGGTTTAGTCCTTGTCCAAGGCGAATTAATACAGGATGTGTTGCATTCATATTTTCTATATACAAATCAGCCCAGGGGAATTATCCAAAATTTCCCAAGATTAATTAAAAATTAATTTTGAATGTTGGATTTTGAATTTTGATTTTTCCGTAGGCTTTGCCATTTCCCTAACCAGCTTATCAGGTCTTGTTCACTGATACGGTGTTTTTTTATTTGTAGTTTTAAGACTGCTTCCAGTTCTGCTGCACTTTTACCTGTGTGATCTTGCCAAACTTTGAGTAAAACTTCATTTTCTACAGGTATTTGACCTAATCCTAATACTTTTTGTAGTTGCAGTTGTTCTTCTTTACCTACCATTTCCAGCACAAAATCGCTAGATTCTGCTTTTTGTAAAACTCCTGCTAATGCTTGTATGTATGCCTGACTGTTATCTATAACTGGTGTATCCAAAGTTACGGGTTTACCAAAGCGGCGATTTTCAGACCAAATTAGCACTAATAACAGTAAAACTACTTGCACTAATGCTGGAAATAAAGGAGTTTTCGCCAAGTAACTTAATAAATCGCCTTCTCGTTCTTTCTCTCTAATATCAGAATCTTTGTAACCGTGGATATACTCGTCTATAAGTATTTTTTGTTTACCTTTGGTAACTAAATCTGCTAAATATACGAAATTTGCTTCATCTTGATAAGCATTGGCGGCTAAATGGGGAGTGGTAGCGAAAATGACTTTGCCTTTGCCATATTTCTCTTCCCAGACTACAGCACCATAGCGATCGCCCAACAAAACTGCTTCTAAATCTTGTTTTGACTCTTGTTTTGACTGAGATTCTTGATATCTTCTGCTAGTGTCAATCTTAACATCACCCAAAGCTGATTTTTGATTGCTGCTAAATTCTGCTGCTGTTGGTGGTTGTTTTACACCTAAAATCACTAAGGTATTACCTTTTTTTACCCATTCAATTTGTTGTGAATAAAACATTGGGTTTCTTAAAGTGCTGTTAATCTGGATGAAAGTTAAAGGGTTTTTTTCCGCCTCAATATCACTAAAAGGCTTTTGCCAACGTTGGATATTTGTTCCTTGAGATTGCATAAAAGCATACCAAGCACCATAACCTTCAGGTGCGCGATTATAACTAGAACCACTATTGATTTTACTGCTAGGAGCAACTGTTATGCTAAGTAAAATTATGGCTGCTAGAGCGATCGCACCTAGCCAAATAATGCGGTTACGGCGTTTCATATTTTTAGGTGACTGGGGACTGGTGACTGGGTAAAAATAACTAATGACTAATAACTAATGACTAATAACTAATGACTAATAACTAATGACTAATAACTAATGACTAATAACTAATGACTAATAACTAATAACTAATAACTAATAACTAATAACTAATAACTAATGACTAATAACTAATGACTAATTATGAATTAAAAAGTTCTTGATAAGCTTGACGACACTGTTGATAATTTTCTGCCAAAATTTCATGATTACCAAAACATAATTGTTCATGGGTGGTAATTAAGGTTTCATAAGGTTGAACAGGAGTTACACTAGAAGTTACTAATTGCAGATATTCGCCGTCTGTGCGGCTAGGTTGTTGAGGTGCGATCGCTTTTTCATGCAGTTGCTGTAACATCGCTAAATATAGATAACGGCAAGCTTCCCGGTAGTTACCCTGTTGGTGAAATTCCTGGGCTTTAGTTAACAACAAGCTGATAGATAACTCATTAGCTTGATTTTTATTCTGGGAAATAAAGCCATGATCAAATCTTGCCAGCCAAGCATAAATGTAAGGATTAAATTCTTGCCATAAACGCCAAATTACCCAAACGACAAATAAACCCAATATTACCCAAAACAGAACTTTTAGTAATTCAGCTAACCAAGGACTAATTGACCAACCAGGAGGTAATTCTGGCAGGGTTTTTTGAAAGCGTGAAAATTGGTATTCAAACCATTCTCCTACTTTTTCCTGAAATAAATAAAACTGCCAACCCCAGTTTGTTTTTTCAAAAGCATCAGTGTTCATAATTCGTAATTCGTAATTCGTAATTGTTAATTTTCTCACCTGCCTCCGGCCTCCAAGTATCATTTTCGAGCCTATGATAACAAGCACTGCCCCCAAAGCCAAAAATCCCAAATCCCAAGCTAACTGATGGGGTCCTGGTTTTACATGATGGATACCGAGAATTTGGTGATCTATAAGTCCTTCAACCACATCAAATAAGCCAATACCGAATTGACCCAACAAAAATCTGTGTTGACCAAGCAACATCTTCACGCTTGCCAGCTTGCCACAGTAAAATTATACCTATCACAGTCAATATCCAGTCAAAAGCATGAAATAAACCATCCCAGACCATGTTTAAATCTATATTTGAGATGGTAGTAAGTGGTTGAACGTTACTGATCATGTGATGCCATTGGAGAATTTGATGTAGCAAGATGCCATCAACAAAGCCTCCAATCCTAAACCCAGGAAAATTCCCGCAGCGATTAGTATTGTATTGCCGTTACTTGCCTGCGATATAAAACCTAGACAAAGCTAGACTTTACTTTCTACTTCAACGGGAGCATGGGAGCGGTTATCCCTCTGTAGACTTTCACGCTGTAGCCCAACGCGATTGTGTTCCAATTAAGTTTCTGAAAAAGACTACCACCATCATTGCTTGGTTTTCGCGTCGGCAATAGTCTCAATTCAATACTTGATATCACCGTATTATATATCAAGTAGTTGATTTTTTCCGGAAAATATATTGATTTTTGTCAATATAAGTATAGTTTTGTCTATGAAATTGTCAACTTAGGACAAGCTCACTCTTGGCCTTCATAAGAACCTCAGAAATTCATTATTTTGGCTACCAAAATAAAACTATTGTCTGAGTGATATCTTCTGTCTTAAGGCTAGTACGGCTGCACGGAAGTCAACAGGAATATAAAATTTAATATACAGCGTATTACAGCTAAATGAATGAAGTACAAAATTGAATTATAAATCCTGGTCGCCAACGGATTTTAATGCTGATCACTGATAGCTGACTGCTGACTGCTATAAAAGAGAAATTTTCAAATGACTATTTACTTTTACAAAGTTTGGCAGCCCTATGGCTGTTTTTCTAACTTTTCTCCCCACCCTATCGAAATTGACGGTACTTACTGGCCAACAGTTGAACATTATTATCAAGCGCAAAAGTTTGCTGGTAGTGAAGATGAGGTTTTTATACCCTTAATCTATGCTGCACCTACCCCTGAAGAAGCGGCTGCTTTAGGTCGATGTGGCGATCGCAAACTGCGCTCAGATTGGGATCTGGTAAAAACTAATGTGATGCGAGCAGCTGTACTAAAAAAATTTCTCACTCATGCAGACATCAGAGAAGTGCTTTTAGTTACTGGGGATGAAATTTTGGTGGAAAATTCACCCACAGATTATTTTTGGGGCTGTGGAGTAGATAAAACAGGTCAAAATCATCTAGGTAAAATCCTCATGAGTGTGCGTGAACAAATCCGTCAGTTAATGTTGTTAACAGCAATTACCAATTCTTGATAGCAATACCATCATTGCTGACGGTAAAGGAGGAATCTCTCAAAGCACGCAATATAATGTTACGTGCGCCGTTAGCATCTCTTGTTTGCCCAATCTAAATTTCACACTACCAAAAGAGGGTTAGTAGCTAGTACAGCACTGCGTAAATAGGGCTTGCTGAATAAATGTAAAACCTAGATAAATCAAGGGATTGAGGATGATTAAAATTAAAATTGTGCAAGGTTTTAGGTACTGTGAGCCTAAGAAAGCTTGTACTTTGTTAGTGTTGGCACAATTTCCAAATCAAAAAACTCCTTGATAGCGAAGCGTGGCGTAGCCATACTCCTTGAACTCCTGTCCCCTCACACATAACTTTTTCAGCAAACCCTAAATAGGTTTGTTTCAAAACTTAAAATATAAATGAGTGAATACTATAAAATAGTAATAAACTATAAACCCTTGCTAATAAAATATTTCTGGATGTAATTGGCCTATTTACTCAACTTTTCTTAAATCATTTTTCCGATAAAAGTAAAGTTTAATTGCAAAAAGAGAAAAACTATAGACAAATAATTTTTGAGGTGATATCTTAATAATTGAAGCTAAAGAAAAAAGCTTCCCTGGCAGATCAAACAGCTAGTGATAAAGTTAGAGTTGAAAACGAAAGTAGTAAGAGGTTGAAAACGCTGTTAAATTACAATCTGTCTCGTCGAAACACCGCAACACCCAACGCGAAAGCTTATATTCCCTCAAATTAGTGAGAATCAGGGGGCAATGTAACTGGTTTTCATTCCTTGTTGATCAAGGTGATGAAAGAAAGTACATCCCTGGATAGTATAAACAAGGGGAGGGAAACACCAAGCTAGTAGATGTTGGGTGTTGTTGTGTTTGGGTAATGGGTAATGGGTAATGGGTAATGGGTAATGGGTAATAATTTACTACCAGTCACCAATCACGAGTCACCAATCACCAATGCGTAAGTTTGTACTACAATTGAATAGAAAAAGCCAGTTTAAATAGTGATTTATGTCAATTATTGCGCTCAGAGCGTGGTATCTACAGGATTATGAACCGATTACGGAATTGGAGAAACGCCCTCCAGATATTCGTTTGAGTAAAAAAAGCTTGCTAAAATCGGGGTTGCGTGCGGATTTTTTAGAAGATAGCGATGAAGTCAAAGCATCAACTTGGTTTAGGCGCTATTTGGAAGGTGAAAATATAGAATTTTATATTGAGGGTAGTGGTGGTTATTGTGTAGCGAACATTGACTTAATTAGTCATGAAATCTATTTAACTAAACAAAGTTTGTTAGCGCAGTTAGAACCAACGATTTTTTTGTGCTATCAAACTGAATATGCAAAATCTAGTGATTTGCTCAGAGAACAACTGCAAGAAAGTTTGCAAATTTTAAATGGTAAATCTCGTCTACCCCTAACATTAATAGAATCATCCCGTCCCAGTCATGCACCGTTAAGGTTAAATCGTACCATGATGCGGAAAATCCGTAAGAGTTTATTATTTATTGCGGATACCACACCTATTACTAGCATTGATGGGAAAGAAACTTGTCAATTAATTCCTAGTCCTAACGTCTGTGTAGAAATTGGTTATGCAATGGAAAATAAACGTTCTGAACAAATTGTACTAGCACAAATGCAACGTCCAGAATTAGAAGGACAATTTCCCTTTGATTTACCTACACAGCAAATTTTACAATTTATGGACGGTGCAGAACTGAATAAAATCCTCACCGTGACTATGGAAAATCAATTAACACGATTTAAACTATTTTTTTGACAACTGTTTGTTTGAAAACTGTTTTCTTAAATTTTTTCAGCCCATTTCAGATCCCCGACTTCTGTGAGAAATCAGGGATCTTAATTTTGAGAAGTCGGGAACTGTTGAGGGGGAAGTCAGCGTCATTTTGGGAAAGTAAAATTACGGGTCGTTGCCGTATTTTGGTACATCTGGCACTTCTCCCGTATGCTTACCCTTTTCATTGGGGGCTGACGTGGTTAACAATAGGTTGGATGTATAGAAAATAATGTGAATTTATGCCTAGAACTCCAAACGAATATGCAGTTCACCTGCTTTTGGAAAGTGGCCATCGGGAAGAAGTGCGCTTTTCTACTTTCCCAGAGTTTCAAAAATGGTATACAGGTGTTTTGACACCTAAGTTTGATTCAAATGAGTTTGTTAGCGTACCGATCAAGAATATTCAAGGTGAATATTTAGTGGTACGCCCGTCTAAGATTGTAGGGATTCGGGTAGAACCGATTTTTAGTTCTAGTATTGAAAGATGATGAGAAAAACCCTTGCTTTGTTTTCCTTGAGTCTGGGAATTGCCTGTACAAATCCTGTTAGCTCAGTTTTAGCTCAAGTTACCATTCCTCTGCCAGTACCAGCACCAGCAGCAGAACCAGTACCAGTACCAGTTCCACCACCGAATACACCTGAAGTTGTACCAGCACTGCAACCTATTTCCCCGGAAACTGCTTGTAATTCTCAAAGATGCTTGGGTTGGGATGAGCAACTGTGGGGGAGAAATGGCGATCGCCAAGCTTTGTTAACTTCCATTGATCATAGTTTGCGTTATCTGGGAACTAATAGAGCGGCTGAAATATATGCTAATTACCCGATTAAAGAAATTACCTTAGATCGGGTACGTCGGAGTTTATTACGCTTCCGGCAATTGGTAGTGAGTTCTAAGTCAGCAGCAGAACTACAAGCGGCTGTACATCGGGAGTTTGCTTTTTATCAATCTACAGGGAACGATGGCAAGGGTACGGTTAAATTTACTGCCTATTATGAGCCTGTGTATACTGCCAGCCGGGTGCGAACTTCTGTATACAGATATCCCATGTATAGAGTACCACCGGATTTTAAAGAATGGAAAAAACCCCATCCCAAAAGGGTAGAATTGGAAGGTAAAGACGGTTTACAAGGACATAAAGGCAGATTACGCGGTTTAGAAATGTTGTGGTTCCGCGATCGCCTTGAACCTTACATGATTCAAATTCAAGGTTCTGCCCAAATTAGATTAACCAATGGACAGAGAACTTCTGTAGGTTTTGCCGGAGGAACGGATTATCCTTGGACTAGCATCGGAGGAGAATTAGCAAAAGATGGTAAATTGCCATTAAGCGGTTTAACCATGCCTAAATTAATTAGTTATTTCCGCAGAAATCCCAGAGAAATGAATAATTATTTACCACGCTGGGAAAGATTTGTATTCTTCCAAGAAACCAACGGTGCGCCAGCAACAGGTAGTATTAACGTTCCTGTAACCGCAGAACGTTCCATTGCCACAGATAAATCTCTCATGCCTCCTGGTGCATTAGCATTGATTCAAAATGCGTTTCCTTTTCCTGCGGGTGGAGGTAGGTTAGAGAGACGCAGAGTTGATCGGTTTGTATTAGATCAAGATACAGGTAGCGCAATTAGGGGACCAGGTAGAGTAGATTATTTTATGGGTACTGGTAAATTAGCGGGCGATCGCGCTGGAATTACCGGAGGCAATGGATCACTGTATTATTTATTGTTGAGAGAATAGGTGACTGGTGATTGGTAATTGGTAATTGGTAATTGGTAATTGGTAATTGGTAATTGGTAAGAAATTATTACCCATTACCCATTACCCATTACCTAGTACGGTGGATAAGCAAAATCATCATCATCAGCATAAATATAAGAATTGGTAACACCAGATATTTCTGCTTTAGAAACATCTGGTTTCATCACTTCCTTACCAAATTCTTTATATTCTTCAAAAGCCTTACAAATTCTTTCCGATTCAGGAGAATCAGAAGCAATCATATATTCTGTTAAATTAGAAACTGTGGGATGTTTGTAATCTACAGTTGAAGCTACCAAAGCAATATTCGGTTCAATACCTCTTTCTTCACATTCAATGATCGGGCAAAAAATCCCGTGAGCATGAAATAAAGGACCCTTGGGAGTTAATGGTTTCTTTTGAAAACCGGCATAAGCTTTTTCTAATTCTCCGGCAAAACCGCCAGTCAGTCTACCTTGTTGATATTCAGAATAACTCTTACCAAAACTTGCGCCCGCTGCACCACTGAGAGTTAATTGTAAAGGTGAATGATGTAAAAACTTTTTATCTTCACCGACTAAAAAAATCAGATGGCGAGTGTAGATTTTAAATTTAAGTTTATTAGCTAAAAAATCATCTTTGTAATCTTTAAAAGTTCCTAATCTAATTTTTGTTTCTCGGTCTTGAACTGATAAAGGACCCCGACGAATAATTACTAATCTGGGAGTAGTGGTGATAAAAACCTTTTCTATATCTCCCGTACTAAATTCATGTTCTATTTCTTGCCAATTATCATCAGGTTGAAAACCAACAGCTTGAGCGTTATCGAGTTTAAGGGCTAAACCATAACTTTGTAAACCATCCTCACCATAGCGGGGACTGATCATTTGACACCAAGGGAGGGTTTGGGATGGTGGGGCGTTAAATTTTTCGTCTTCAAAGTCGAACTTGGCATGATTGCTGTTAGCAGATGCTTTAATCATTTGAGAATATCCGCGTGTTTTATTTTACAAGTTTATCTTTTGTACCATCTTTTGTACCATTCATCTGGGATGTGTGGCACTTTCTGAATTAGATTTTAACAATTTCGGTTCGCTGGTGGTTGGTTTGGGGTGAAGTGGGGATAAGTGGGTATAATTGTTACATCATGAGCGACAAGCGTCTGTAGAGAGTGTTATTCATTATTCCCCAGCAGATTGTAGAATGGTTGTGTACAACTGGTTACTCACTCGGAAGTCAGCTTGTTCAATTAGTTGATCCATCAATATTTTCACAGAAGGAATCAAATTTTTTCGCTTCGCTTGCAAGAGAACACCCAATAACCCAATTATCTGTAAACCATAGCTGCTGGCAACTATCCTACCTCGACATTCATCCATCAATAGCAAATCAGCTTTTAATTCCAACGCCAAAATAATCGCTTCTGCTTCACCCAAATCAATATTTTCTGCGTTTTCTTGAATGAATATAACTCTTTGAGAATCTACCACAACTTGCTTTTTAATCCAAGGTAAAGTTTGTACCTCTATAGCACCGGGAACAACTTTATTTACCTTGACCATTTCATTATAAACTGCTGTGGGAATAATAATTCCAGTGTAAAGTTTTTGGAGTAAATCTAGCTGACTGATTGCTGCTAAATTAGTAATTGGCGATGTATCACTGACAATAATCACAATAATCCCAATGATTCTAAAGTGTTTATATCTGATTGAAAGTCCTCTACATCATAATTAATGCAAAGTCCTCTTAAAGCTAGTTGATGTTGAAATTCAATTACTGTTAGTCCAGTCCAATTGCGAGCTTTTCCACTGCTAATTTTTCCTTGCTTGTATAGCATGATAGCAATTTCTAATCTCAGTTCTTCTTCTGTCATTTTGCTGGCGCGGAGAATATCATCAGGAATTAAGACACTCATAATTAATGATGTATTTGTGATTTATATAATTTTAGTTTAATTCAGAGGGCATACAAAAATTATCCTGTACATCCTTAAATCCTGTACTTCGACTTCGCTCAGTAACCAGATATCCTGATTATGATAAAAAAGCGAAGTTAGCGGGTATAATTGTTACATGATTTAGGAGAAGAGGGAATGAACCACGAAGACACGAAGGACACGAAGGAAGAGGAGGGAAGAGAAGAGGAAAGAAGGATGAGGAGGTTTAGTGATGAGGTGGAGGGGTTGGGTTATGCTGTGATTGGTGCTGCTATTGAGGTACATCGAGTATTGGGGGCGGGTTTTTTGGAGAGGGTGTATCATGAGGCGTTGGTTACGGAGTTTCGTTTGCGTGGTATACCTCATAGGTCTAAACATTTGGTAGGGATAAGGTATAAAGGTCATCCGGTGGGTGAGGGGGAGTTAGATTTTTTGGTTGGTGATTCAATTATTGTTGAATTGAAAGCGGTGGAAAAGTTATCTCCTATTCATGAAGCGCAGGTTATTTCTTATTTAAAAATGACTAATTGCCCTCTTGGTCTTCTGATTAATTTTAATGTTCCCATTCTCAAAGAAGGCATTAAGCGAATTATCCTTTCTTCTTAACTTCTCTTCCTCTTCTTCCTTCGCTTCCTTCGTGTCTTCGTGGTTCGTTATCAGAAATTTGACACTAGAATTAGTATGAATAAAAAACAAATTATTGCTTGGGGTGATATATCATATATAGTTAGAGTCATAACATCTGAATATTTAGACCATGAATGGCAATTTTTAGAATTAATTTGGGAAGCATGGTCTATTATTATTGATAATGGTATGGCAACATATTCAAATAAACTTGAACTATGTCAAGTATTACTCAGATTTATAGCAATTCTTAGTTTTTGTTTTGAATTTAGATTTAATTATTGGCATAATGATTGGGAATGTTTATTTAATTATAGATACCTATCGGTTTTTGAAATACTTTCTGAAATATTCAAATCAATTAATTTAAATATCAAAGATCAACATGAAATATTAAGTTTGATATATGATATAGATGTTGACTTAGATTATGAATATAGCCATTTTAAAAATAAAAATATAGATAGTTTTTTATTAAAATTTAAAGATTTTTGGTTTTCTCGTTATCATCGTGTTCCTAAAATAGTAATTGTTTTGGTTAGAAAATTTCGTGAAGAAATATATGAGTTATTGATATATAATGATAAATTTACAAATCTTGAATATTTGCTTATAAAGCATAAGTTAAATAATGAAAAACATACAGATGATCATGAATATGATGATTATGAATATAGTTTTGATAGATTTAAAGCAGACCAATCTTTTGAAAAACAACAAGATATTAAGAGATTTAATGAATTAGAGGAAATATATGAATTATACTATAGAAATGAAAAAGAATACAAAAGATTTTATCAACCCGAAACAGTAATATTAGATAATTATGAATTTTCTTATGATCAATATTGGGATGATAAAGATTACGAAACAGAATTTCACAAAAAAGATGATATGTCTTATCAAGAGAAAGAACAATTAAAACAAGAAGTGATCCTTGCGACTAGACAACTAGCTGAATATTTTTCTCATCCTAAATTGAACAAAACATATAAGATAACTGAATGTAGCGAAGACACTGGTCTTGATGTTACCCAAGTAGAACGATGGATACAAGCAATTAACCGAAAAGGTCAAGCTATATTTTACGGTTCACCAGGAACAGGTAAAACCTTTATCGCTGAAAAAATAGCAAAACATCTAATTAGCAAAGGTAATGGTTTTTGTGAACTTGTCCAATTTCATCCAGCATACACCTATGAAGACTTTATTCAAGGTATCCGCCCTCAAAGTGAAGATGGTAAATTAACATATCCACTTGTTCCCGGTAAATTTTTAGAATTTTGCAAAAAAGCAGAAATTTGTCAAGATATTTGTGTTCTGATAATAGATGAAATAAACCGAGCAAATTTACCCCAGGTTTTTGGTGAATTAATGTACTTATTAGAATACCGTGATCAAGAAATTCCTCTCGCTGGTGGTAATAAATTTCGTATTCCTGAAAATGTCCGTATTATCGGCACAATGAACACCGCAGATCGTTCTATTGCACAAATTGATCACGCTTTACGTCGTCGTTTTGCATTTATTGAATTACGTCCTAATTATGATGTTCTCATCAAATATCACGAAAATACAGATTTTGCAGTTATGGATTTAATTAATGTTTTAAAACGATTAAATCACACAATTGATGATAAAAACTATGAAATTGGTATTTCTTTCTTTTTAACTCCTAACCTCAGAGAAGATATAGAAGATATTTGGAAGATGGAAATTGAACCTTATTTAGAAGAATACTTTTTTAACAACCTAGAAAAAGTAGATGAGTTTCGCTGGGATAAAATACAAAAAGATTTGAAAATATGAACTCAACAAATTTACAAGTTATTGAAATTACCGAATATCAAGCTAAATACTTTAACAAGTCTGATATTTCTGAAGAATGTGGAATTGTAGTAGGTAAAAAATACAAAAAAGAAGTAGATGTAGATTTTCCTACTCCTAAAACTGATGATAAATGGAAACTCACTGCTCAAGGTTGGGTAGGTTATATTCCTGTAAATGATGAATTTGCTTTAAAAATTAACCCCAAAGTACCCATTAAAAATTTATTTGGAATGTTGGAATATGCTTATAGCTTAAAAAGTTTTAAATTTCTTGATGGTTTAGTGAATTGTGAATCTGTAGATGATTTTTATAATAAACTAGCTGAAAGTTTAGCAGAAAAAATTATAGAACGTTGTCGTAAAGGTTTATATCGTAGTTATATACCCAAAACTGAAAAATTAACTTATGTACGAGGTAGGTTAAATGTTCAAGAAATCATTAAAAAACCTTGGGATGTAAAATTACAATGTACATATCAAGAACACACTGCGGATATTATAGATAATCAAATTTTATTTTGGACTCTTTTTCATATTGGACATAGCGGTTACTGTTACGAAAAAGTATCACAAATAGTTAGAAAAGCTTACCACGCTATGCAAGGAATGGTATCTTTACAACCTTGTACTTCAAAAGATTGTATTGAGCGAAATTACCACCGTTTGAATAATGACTATTATACATTACATCAACTTTGTAGATTCTTTTTAGATAATTCCATTCCCAGTCACGAACATGGTAAAAATACAAGTTTACCATTTTTGGTAAATATGGCGAAACTTTATGAAATGTTTGTTGCAGAATGGTTAAGGGAAAATTTACCACCAGAAGATTTAAAGCTGAAGACTCAAGAAAGAATTATCATAGACAAAAACATATATTTTCAAACTGATTTAATTATCTATGATTCTCAAACTTTAACTCCTAAATATATTCTCGATACTAAATATAAAAATCCAGAAAATATGTCTAAAGATGATTTAGCCCAAGTAGTAGCTTATGCAGTTTCTAAACATTGTCCTGAAGCAGTGTTAGTTTATCCTACAGAGTTAAATAACTCTTTTAATCAATATATTGGAAATATTAAAGTTCGTAGTCTTACTTTTTCTCTTGATGATAATTTAGAAGATGGGGGAAAAGCATTTTTAAAACAACTTTTTGATTAAATTGTCTAGATGTTGATAATTGAAAATTCGGTGTTGGGTTGCGCTGTCGCTTAACCCAACCTACAATTTCTAAAATTTTATATTATGATACTGTGAAAATAATCCCCTCCATCCTAAATCCTGTACATCCTTAAATCCTGGATATCCTGATTCAGACAAAAAGACTCATCAACACCATAAATTTAACAAAGAAGTTGCGGATTTTTGATCTATTTCCGTAAAGATCAAAATTTCTGCTGTATGTATAATCAATAATTTTCGATTATCCTAGAATTAAAGCTTCTGATATTTTGATCACTGAAAAAATGGCTCAAACTCTGAAACTTCAACCTTCGGGAACTATGAGAGCTAGTATTGCCGATGGTTCTATAGTAGAATTTAAAACTAGCACTGTATCGGCAATTGCTGTGGGTGGTGCTGTGATGAACAATGCTAAAGTTGCGATCGCTCCCAAAGCTCAAATAGGTTTACTAGGTCATGATTTCTTTGAAAAATATGATATCAAAATCCTAGCTAATCAAATTGAGTTTTATCCTCGATAATCTTGGATAATTTGTATGATGAAAGGTGACAGGTAACAGGTGACAGGTAACAGGTGACAGGTAATAATCTAAAATCTGGGATCTAAAATTATTCTGACTCCTGACTCCTGACTCCTATTTATAATCGTTGCAGTATGTTTAAGCCGTGGGTATCAGTTCCACAGGTGTTAAATAAACCGTATTCTTCTGCTAACATTTTGACTTTTTCCGTTTCTACAGAGCAAGGTTTCCAAGGGTTAGGATTTTTATAAGCGTAGAAAGTCTCAACCCCATCAATACCATATTCAGCAGCTTGAGGAATTAAATCAAAGTGCGATCGCTTGTAACGGGCAGGGTGAGCAAGTACAGCTAGTCCACCAGCGTCATGAATAGCTGCAATAACGTTAGCTGCTTGATAATCTATACCTGTAGAGGCTTTTCTTTGCAGATAAGGTTTCATGCTGGAATGTTCTATTTCAAAACCATAAGCCAAAATATGAACTTCTGCATTTAACAACCCAGCATTAATTTCTACACCACTCCACAGGTGAGGAATGTTGCTATCAGGATGATTCCATTTCCAGTCTTCTAACCATTCTCGTGCTACTTGATACCCTCCAACGGCATGATGATCAGTAATTGTAAGTCCTTTCAAACCAATGGCGATCGCCTGTTCCATAAGTATATGTGGATGCAATCTACCATCCGAAAATACCGTGTGTAAATGAAAGTTGAAAAACCTGGGACAACTTTGAGCATCAAGGCTTTGGAAGACTTGTTTTAACAGTTCTGTGGAAGCAGTAGTCCGGGCAAAATTTACAACCATAACCCCCTCTGAGCCAAAATATACGATTCTGAATAAACCAAAACGCCACACTTACATACAAGAAATAGAACCGAGAAATTACTAGCACATTGGGCTAGTATTTAAAGCTACCTTTTAGACTACAGTAATGATTTTTTTGCGATTTGTTAAAACTACGTTAGCAAATCTCAATCATTACAGTCATGAGTATTTTTGATTACTTATATAAAGAAATGCTAAATTTTTAGGGAAAATTCTATAAATACTGTTATTATTTTACATCAAGGCTGTAAATAAATTGTGGCCTGATCAGAGATATTTCCGATATCAAGCCCAAAACTATCTTGAATTTTCGCTGAATCTCTACGCAAAAAGACCCATCAATTCACCAGAACCAGTGACAACTTCACCAATGGTAAAAGCAGGAATATCCTGTGATTGAAAATGGTTAATTGCTTGTTCTGCTTGTTCGGGGGGCAGTATTAGCATAAATCCCACACCCATATTAAATGTATTATACATAGCTTCCGCACCAACAGAACCGGCTTGAGCTAACCACTGAAACACAGGGGGAATATTCCAACTACCAGGATTAATTTTAATAGCTTGACCTGTTCCCAGACATCTGGGTAAATTTTCTGGCAAACCCCCACCAGTAATATGTGCCATACCGTGAACTTCTAAACCGTTTTTTAATGCTGCTAATACAGATTTAACATAAATGCGGGTAGGCGCGAGAAAAGCTGAACCTAAAGTTTCTCCATTTAATACCTCTGGGGTATCGTCCCAAGCAAAACCGCCATCAGTGACAATTTTTCTCACTAAACTTACACCATTACTGTGAATACCTGCACTAGCTAAACCGATGGCCACATCCCCAACTTGCACTTGAGAACCATCTAACATTTTGCTTTTTTCGACTATCCCCACACAAAAACCCGCTAAGTCATATTCACCCACTTGGTAAAAACCGGGCATTTCTGCGGTTTCTCCACCTAATAAAGCCGCACCAGCTAGTTTACAACCAGTAGCTATTCCTGCCACAACTTGAGTTAACTGCTCTTTATCCAGCTTACCAGTAGCTACATAATCGAGAAAAAACAGCGGTTCTGCTCCTGATGTTAGCACATCGTTAACACACATCGCCACTAAATCAATACCTACAGTGTCATGGCGGTTGAGAATTTGAGCAATTTTCAGCTTTGTACCCACACCATCTGTACCAGATACCAATACTGGTTCTTGATAACCTGTAGGCAGTTGAAAACAGCCCCCAAAGCCACCTAAACCACCTAATACTTCTGATCTGAAGGTACTGTGAACTAAATTGCGAATTTGGTCTACAAAAGCTCTACCTGCTTCAACATCAACACCTGCATCCCGATAATCCATGACTGTTTACACCGTGATCATTCTTTTTTCAACCCCGTTTATTATAGGGTAATTGGTAATTGGTAATTGGTAATTGGTAATTGGTAATTGGTAATTGGTAAACACTCTTTTCTGTCACCTGTCACCTCAAAATACCTGATCTTCAATACCTCGCCACCATTCACCTAAATTCATTAAATCTTGGTGAATATCTGCTAATTCTTGCTCGTAAGCTTCCGGTGATATTGTATCTCGTCGTTCTTGTAATTTTTTCAGCCGCAGTTGTACTAATAACCAAGGTTTAGAAATACTATCTGTTGCTTCTAGATATTGTGCTAATTCTTTACTATCCATAAAACCTGAATTTATTTTTCCTTTCATTGGAATTTTTCTGGTAAGCTGGTGGTTTACCACGCACGATAACGGAATCATTAGAGTTTAAGTTAACATCTTTGGCAACTGCTAAAATAATTGGGTACTTGAGTAAATCTTCATAGTTACTTGATCAGCGTCATAACAGACAAAAGTAATTTCCGTAACACCGCTTTGAATTGCAAATTTTTGTAATAGTGAATTTACGTTTATTCCAGTAACCTTAAATACTTTTTTGGGGGTGACAATGTTACTAGCATCAACAGTGTTGATATTTACTGTAGCTAATTCCTGTAACTGTTTCCATGTTAATGTTTCAGTTTTCCCTGTTGCTGTCTGACCTTGTATAACAAAGTTCCATTCCCTTTCCTGGTTGTTTTTGACTTTTTGTGCCACAATTTCAGCATTGCGAACTGCTTGCAGCAGCGCTTCGCTATCGCTGGTTTTTTTACGCAATAATTCCAATTCATTATCTGTCGGTTTTTTTGTACAACCTCCCAAGCAGACCATAGCTATACTCAAAGATACTAAAGCCAAGTTTTTCCAGACTTTCAATATAACCACATTCCAAACTATTACTTGAGACGGTTTACAGGTGACAGGTGACAGGTGACAGGTAACAGGTGACAGTAATAAATTTACCAATTACCAATTACCAATTACCAATTACCAATTACCAATTACCAATTACCCATTACCCATTACTAACAAATTTTATGGTATTACAAGTACAAAATAACACTTACGAAGCTAAGACCCAGGAAATTGCTAAACAGGTTCTCGCTGCAACTGGGGAAAGTCGCTCTTTTTTCGCTGCTATACGGGATCAAATGCGCTGGGATGATAAGTTACTCGCTTGGGCTATGAGTAACCCTGGGTTAAGAGTCCAGTTATTTCGATTTATTGACACTTTGCCAGCTTTACATAGTAAATCAGAAATTGCATCCCATTTGCAAGAATATTTGGGTGATGAGTCGGTAGAATTACCCGCAGCATTGAAAAGTTTACTGAATTTTGCTAACCCTGATTCTATGCCGGGACAGGTAGCAGCGACAACCGTGGAAACTGCTGTGCAAACTTTAGCACATAAATATATTTCCGGGGAAAATATTCAACAAGTAATCAAAACGGTGGAAAAGCTGAGAAAAGAAAAGATGGCTTTCACGATTGATTTACTTGGGGAAGCGGTAATTACGGAAATAGAGGCACAATCTTATTTAGAAAGATACCTGGAATTGATGCAGCAATTAGTTGAAGCATCGAAAAAATGGCAGCATATTCCCGCTATTGATGAAGCTGATGGGGAGATGATTCCTAAAGTACAGGTTTCAGTAAAATTAACTGCGTTTTATTCCCAGTTTGATCCGTTAAATGCTGATGGTAGTGAACAACGGGTGAGCGATCGCATTAGAATTTTACTCCGTCGTGCGAAAGAATTAGGTGCAGCAGTCCATTTTGATATGGAACAGTACGCCTATAAAGATATCACTTTGCAGATTCTTAAAAAGCTTTTGCTGGAAGAGGAGTTTCGTGAACGTACAGATATCGGGATCACCATCCAAGCATATCTGCGTGACAGTGAACAAGATGCAAAAGATGTCATTGCATGGTTAAAACAGCGCGGTTATCCTCTTACTATTCGTTTGGTTAAAGGTGCATATTGGGATCAGGAAACTATCAAAGCTGAACAAAAACACTGGAAACAGCCTGTTTTTAATGATAAAGTGGCAACAGATGCCAATTTTGAGGCGATAACTCAACTTTTGTTAGAAAATCACGAGTATGTTTATTCTGCCATAGGTAGTCATAATGTTAGATCCCAATCTCGTGCGATCGCTATTGCAGAAAGTCTCAATGTTCCCCGTCGTCGTTTTGAAATGCAAGTTCTTTATGGGATGGGTGATAAAATTGCCAAAGCCTTGGTAGATAAGGGTTATCGGGTGCGGGTATATTGTCCTTATGGTGACTTATTACCGGGAATGGCTTATTTAATTCGCAGATTGTTGGAAAATACGGCAAATAGTTCTTTTTTACGGCAAAATCTGGAAAATAAGCCTGTTGATGAGTTGTTAGCTCCTCCAATTATAGATTTTTCTCACGCAGAGACGCAGAGACGCAGAGAGGAAGAAGAGGGTTTTGTTGGTGTTGCGGATACGGATTATGCTGAGGAGGAGAAACGGAAAAGGTCTAGTTTAGCTTTTGCGAATGTGCGTCAGCATTTGGGTAAGACTTATTTACCTTTGATTAATGGTGAGTTTGTAAATACGACGACGTTTATTGATTCTTTGAATCCTTCTAATTTTAGTGAGGTTGTGGGGAAGGTTGGACTTATCAGCGTTGAACAAGCTGAGGAAGCAATGAAAGCTGCTAAAGCTGCTTTTCCTGGTTGGAGGAAAACTCCGGTTAAGCAACGTGCTGATATTTTACGCAAAGCTGCTGATTTGATGGAACAGCGACGCGCTGAGTTATCTGCTTGGATTGTTTTGGAGGTTGGTAAACCTGTTAAGGAAGCTGATGCGGAAGTTTCGGAAGCAATAGATTTTTGTCGTTATTACGCTGATGAGATGGAACGTCTTGATAGAGGTGTAATTTATGATGTTGCTGGTGAAAATAATCGTTATATTTACCAGCCTAAAGGAATTGCGGTTGTAATTTCTCCTTGGAATTTTCCTCTTGCTATTGCTTGCGGGATGACTGTTGCTGCTTTGGTTTCGGGAAATTGTACTTTACTCAAACCTGCGGAAACTTCTTCTGTAATAACTTCTAAGTTGACGGAAATTTTGATTGAAGCGGGAATACCCAAAGGTGTTTTTCAATACGTGCCTGGTAAGGGTTCTCAAGTTGGCGCTTATTTGGTGAATCATCCTGATACTCATGTAATTGCTTTTACTGGTTCTCAGGAAGTGGGATGTCGAATTTACGCAGAAGCAGCAATTTTAAAACCTGGTCAAAAGCATCTGAAAAAGGTAATTGCGGAGATGGGAGGAAAGAATGCGATAATTGTTGATGAAAGTGCTGATTTAGACCAGGCTGTTGTGGGGGTTGTGCAGTCTGCTTTTGGGTATAGTGGTCAAAAGTGTTCTGCTTGTTCACGGGTTATTGTTTTACAACCTATCTATGATGCTTTTGTAGAAAGGTTGGTGGAAGCTACGAAGTCTTTAAACATTGGTGAAGCGGAGTTACCCAGTACCCAAGTCGGTCCGGTGATTGATGGCAATGCACGCGATCGCATTTTAGAATATATTGAGATTGGGAAAAAAGAAGCTAGTTTAGCTTTGGAGTTATCTGCACCCAATCAAGGTTATTTTATCGGACCTGTGATTTTTTCTCAAGTTCCTCCAGATGGGGTTATTGCACAGCAGGAAATTTTTGGTCCTGTTTTATCGGTGATTCGTGCTAAGGATTTTAGGCAAGCTTTGGAAATTGCCAACTCAACAAATTACGCTTTAACAGGTGGTATTTATTCTCGTACACCTTCCCACATCGAACAAGCACAAGCAGAATTTGAAGTTGGTAATTTGTATATTAACCGCAATATTACCGGGGCAATTGTCGCCCGTCAACCTTTTGGCGGTTTTAAACTTTCTGGTGTAGGTTCAAAAGCAGGTGGTCCAGATTATTTATTGCAGTTTTTAGAACCAAGGAGTATTACGGAGAATATTCAACGTCAAGGTTTTGCACCAATAGAGGGTAATGAATAATTAATTTGTGGGGGTTTAGCAATGCTAAACCCGATAGATTATCAATATCCCCGACTTCTTTAAGAGATTGGGGATATAAAATTAAGATGATGTGAGTTTAATTATAAATTGATCAAAATATCTGCTTATCTCATTAACCAAAATATTATAATTCAAGTCAGAAAAATCAATATCTTGATTAGCTAGTTGAGTAGTAAGTTTAATAGTTAATTCTTTCGTATGTTGTAAAGCAATACTTAAAACTTGACGTGATATAGCAAGAGACTTACATTCTGTAAAACAACTATTGATATAATTATCATCTAAAGTTACCTTTTCAGCTAAAATTGCATATATTATATAGCGTATAATAGTTACAATATCTCGCTTGATAACAGCAATTTTTTTTTTCAGATTCTAGCTGATTTTGTATTTCGACTGATTGAGTAGAAATAGAATCTAAGAGATATTTTAATGAATAATTAACTAGAATGTCTTTTTTATTGGTAATATTGGTAATGATTTCCACACGCTGTCTGTAATATAGAAAACGAATCTGGTAAAATTCAAGAGAGTTGCAAAAACCATGACTTAAATGACTAGGAAAGTAAATCAACAAAAATGAGGTAGGTTTGACTACAGAAAAAAATTCTTTATAAGAATCTGATAATTTTTCAAGAGAAGTTTGAAGAGAAGGTTCAATATATTCAAATTTTCTAGTAAGAACATAGTCTAATTTAAAAGATTTTGCACAAGCTAATTGTATAGATTGTTCAAAATCTTTAAGATGATAGGAATAAGCTATTTCTAAAATTTTATCATCAATAATGCAAACTTCCATTACAGATCGAATTTCAGATATTGCCTCCCAAGCAATCTCAAACCCTACGTTATCTCTGCCAACATCAAAAATTTTATTGAGGGTTGTAAGTGTTACATAACCCTCTATTTGTTTAGCCTCAATCAATTCCCAAATTTTTGATGAATCTTCTACAAATGGTTCTCGTTCGAGCAAAATATCTAGAAGAATATCATCATCTAATAAAACCTTTTTGATCATGAGTGTTGCTCTCAATGCTAATTTCCACGTTTAGCAACTTCGGTATTATTAGAATTATATTGTTGATCTTTTTGTTCTTCAGACTTGAATAGTCCGCGTACTCGTTTTAGGTGTGGTAAATTTTCTGCTCTTTCTTCTGTTACCTCTATAACTTCGGGAAGTAAATGTGCAACACCAAGTAATTTTCCTAGATGGGATGTTTTCAGAAAAGCTTGTCTTTGAGCATGAGTCATTATCTCTTTTGACCCTGCCATTATTTCCTCACTACTCATATAGCTTGGGTTTTCCCCATCTTGTTTCATGTCGCTGACAAAATTCTGCTGCTGCGGTTCGTGAAAATCTGAATACATATAAATCTTCTCCACTAGGAGTGCTGCGTGAAAAACCAAGATACTCCATTTGTACCTTATCTCTATAGTATGGCACAGCTTTATCCAAAGATTCCAGCCAAACGAAAGATTCAACTGGTGTGACTTGACAAAACTCAAAAGCAACCTTTGTTGCATACCAAATCAACCATTTACCAATAGGTTCAATTAACCTTGTAGCAACATCTCCTCGACTGGTAGGGTGTGCTTCTAAATTATTGATTTCCAGATATGTAGGGGGACTCGGATCAGGATAAGTATATTCATAAAGACTATATTTTACCAATCCCCAAATTTTATCATTATAAACAAGTTTCACTATATTTTGACAGTAAGACGCTGTTTCATTGTAAATATTTAACCAGTTACAAGACCAATTTGTGGGCATATCATCAATAGTTGCTGGAGAAAGAAAAGCAACTTCCTCAGTGTTGGACTCAATTAAAACTTTTACCTGATAACTTCCAATAGTAGTCAATTTGCTTTACACCTTTCTGATACTTACTTTATAATTTCAAAATTATACCTTTATATCTGAGTCTTTCACAAAAAAAATCAAGATTTATAATAAATTAAGCGGTTAATGGATATTAATTATGACTCCTAAAACATCTGTTGCCAATTCCATACAAAATCTAAATCAAATTATTCAACCAATTATTGGCGAAACTTGTCATCAAGTTAGATTTAGTTATGGGGATGAATTACGGTTACATTTTGGTGAAATGAAACCTTATAATCATCCTAAATTAAAACATTTACGCAAAGGAAGTTGGCAACTTAGCACTAGGGCGACACCTTTTGATTTAATAACTAATACAAATCCTTTAACGTGCTTTAGTTCAGATTATGGATTTTCGAGAGATGTTAGTGAAGGAATATTAAAGTTCTTAGAAAATCAAAAATTAACTGATTTTGCAATTAACACTAATAATATGCAACTAACCTTATCTTTTGAAGAAGGTTACGAACTGGTTTTAAACCCAGATTTAGAAGATGATTCTGGGCTTGCATATTGGGAATTATTAATGCCAAATGAACAGATTTTAATAGTCGGACCCGGACAGTTTTGGGAATGTAAATCAATCCATGATATTGCTTAATCAGGATATGCTGATTTTGACAAAATCCCCATCATGAAATATAATTAATAATTAAAATTGGGACTAGCTATTACTACTTCAGATTATCCACATTTACTTCACAATCTGCTAACAATTCATCTAAACTATCTGGAAATGTCCCTCTTGTTACCATTTTAGTAAACACCTCATAACAGTCATCTTTAGCACCTTCTTTTCGCGGAAACCCCAACCACAAAATCACAATTGCTTTTAATTGGGGAGTATCAAACACCCTCAAAAATAGCCGATACCGTTCTGGTAAACCCATTTTTTTGACTCGACTATAGCGTTTTAATGCACCAGTTAAAGCAAAATGACTAGCAAAAGGATCTGAGGGAATTTTAGTTTCAATTGCTATTGTAATTGCTGCAAAAAGTTTTACCGTTGCATGAGTTTTAAACTCTGTTTCTGGTAACTGTTCTCGCAAATTAGCAACGCGATTTGATAATGCTTGATATTGACTACCAAATAGTTGAGGATGAAAATAAATTTCCCAGTTATTACTAACAAATTTACTCATCGTCTAACTGTACACCTTCAATTAGTTGATGAGCAGTTTCAGACATTTCTGTTGTGTAAGGTTGTAGTGTATGATTTTTCAATGCTTCTGTGGTAGCAAAATCAAGAAACAACCGCATTAATAGCGAGTCTTCTGTATCTTCATCATCCTGCAATTGAGGAACAATTCGCACAATTGCTGTATCTGGTGATAAAACTTCAATCCAACCATCTGCATTCGCAAATTGGGGATGTTCACGATAAAAATCAGCAGGTAGTCTAAACCCTGCACTATTACCAATTTTGGTACTACGAATATTGTAAGAATTGCTCATTTGTTGTGTATTTACATGATGTAATTACATTATAGCAATAATCAATAGGAATTTATCAATAGTTATTGACTATATAAGATTTGTAAAAAATGATATTATGCTATAGACAAAATTACACAAATAACCTCTGTATGGGATTTTTCAACAAGATTGCTGGCCTTTACAAACGAGTCATCCAATCCGTCAATTATCGGCGAAACTTGCCATCAAATTGGATTTAGTTATGGTGATGAATTAATATTAGACTTTGGTGAAATGACACCTTATAATCATCCTAAATTAGCAGATTTACGCCAAGGAAGCTGGCAACTTAGCACTAGAGCAACACCTTGGTATTTAATGCAGAATAATATGTTTTTATTTCTTCCATTATTACCAGGATTAACTACAGATCATGCTCAAATGTACTTACAAGATTTAGAAAACAAAAAACTAACTAACTTTGTCATTGATCCTAATAATTTTGAACTAACCTTATCCTTTGAAGAAGGTTACGAACTGGTTTTAAAACCAGATTTAGAAGATGATTCTGGTATTGCTTATTGGGAATTAATAATGCCAAATGAGCAAATTTTGATCGTTGGTCCTGGAATGTTTTGGGAATGTAAATCAATTCATGAAATTGCTTAATCAGGAGATTTAGAAAATTCTCCTGACTCCTGACTCCTATACCCTCACGGAAAGACTTTCTCAGCAACCCCTAAGTAGAAATTAAGTGCAAGGTTTTCCTACTCATAGCTTCCAAAACCTTGCACCTATTTTCTTTGTTATCAACCTCAAACTCTTTATACATCCAGGTTTTGAGTTTATTCAGCCAACCCTAAATGTGTATCTCATCTCTATGGTTTCGCCACACTTCGTGAAGGGAATCTGCTGGATGTGATATAATTTGTGATTGTTGATGGCTTAATTGTTGTAATCTATTTGTTAAATCTGCGATCAATTTTTTAGCATTTTGTTTTAAACATCCTGGAATATAATCTTGCACTTTTATAGGTTCAGCAATTTGAATATTTACATCTGTTCCCCAATTGGGATAAGGTTGACTATAGTTAATAGCTACAGGAATAATTTTGATTTCTAACCCTAGATGCAGATGTTCTGCACTTAAAGCTAAACGCGCAACACCTGATTTTAAAGGGTGAACTTTGCTATCTCGAAAAATATCACCTTCGGGATAAATCACCAACATTTCTCCCTGTGAAATTAACTCTACTGTATGACGCAAGGCGGCGATCGCAGGTTTTTGAGTATCTACAGGAAAACCTCCCATGCGTTTTACCAACCAACCTTGTATTCCTTGACACTCACTGCTTGTCACCATAAATCGCATATCTCGACCACTAACATAACGACCTGTAGCATAGGGTAACAGCAAGGAATCCCAACGGGAACGGTGAGTAGGTGCAAGAATCACTGGTCCAGTTTTGGGGATATTTTCTTGCCCCAAGATGTCAATTTTACCAAAATACATAGGTATCACCACATTATGCCCTAAACTATAGGCTAAAGAAGTTAACCAAGGGGAAACCTGTGATCTACTAAAAACCACCTTAGAAGTTTCAGAGATATTTGTTAGTTGAGAGGGGGACTTGGTAGACGCAGAGTAAAATTCCTTCATAACGGTGGCTGAAATTTAGCTGGTAAAATGTGACGCAAACTTGATTATGTCCACCGTAAATTTTCTTGAGTAATTTTTGTTTTCCTATCTGGACAGTTTAACCTCTGTCTGTTATTTATGCTTATGTCTTTTTGCTGCAAACCAGGACTGTAATTGTTGACGACAAGCTGATTCTAGAATACCTCCTACTACTTGTAAACGGTGATTGGATGCGGGGCTTGAGGGTATGTTAATAACAGTACGTATCGAACCAGTTTTGGTATCGTCCACACCATAGACAATTGTCGCCAAACGTGCATGGACTATAGCACCTGCACACATTGGACATGGTTCTAATGTGACGTAAAGGGTACATTGATCTAAACGCCAACTTTGTAAGGTTTTTGCGGCTGAACGAATAGCGATCACTTCCGCATGGGCAGTAGGGTCTTTGTCTCTTTCTTTTCTATTTTCACCTGTAGCTATTAAATTACCTGCTGCATCAACAATAACTGCACCTACAGGAACTTCCCCCGCTTCACCTGCTACCTGTGCTAATTCTAAAGCCTGATGCATCCATTTTTGGTGATTGGTGATTGGTGATTGGTGATTGGTCATCAGTTATTAATCCCCCCCTGCTTCCCCTGCTTCCCCTACTTTCTTCACTGTCACCTGTCACCTGTCACCTGTCACCTGTCACCTGTCACTTCAAATAACAACGGATCGAGTTGACCTTTTGTATCTAGTGCATACAGATCATCACAACCGCCAATATGCTGATTATTAATAAATATTTGCGGTACGCTACGGCGACCGTTGGCGCGTTCTGCCATTTTTGATCTCGCTTCTTCGTTACCGTCTATTTTGTATTCAGTAAATTTTACACCTTTCCAAGATAACAGCATTTTGGCACGGATACAATAGGGGCAGGTCTGCCATGTATATATTTCTACGTTAGCTTTAATGCGTTCTGGATGTCGATCTAAAAGGGAGTTAATAAAGTCCAGCATAGTTTTAATAGTTTTATCTGTGGAGAATTTTGCGATTAATATTTAGCTGAGATCATTAGACATCTTGTGGTAATGGATGTAGAGATGTTGTATACAACGTATCTACAAGGGTTTCCAACCACGCACATTTAATTACCACCAGATATCTATTTAGCCAATTATACTTTTGTCTGTATTCTTGGCAGATTTTGTGATCAGGCAATTTTTAACTCCTACCTGATGAATACAAAATTACTGTTATTTTCTAGCATTTTGACCACTTGGGATAATTAATAGCAGTAAAACTTAACTTTGTTCTATATGTATCCTTACTTTGGTAGACTTAAAGACTGAAATGGCTAGATAAAAACGACGCTAAGATCAGCAATCAAGAGGGGAGTCCTGTGGAAAATACAATTGGTTTAGAGATTATTGAGGTTGTCGAGCAAGCAGCGATCGCCTCTGCAAAGTGGATGGGTAAGGGTGAAAAGAATACTGCTGACCAGGTAGCAGTGGAAGCTATGCGCGAACGCATGAATAAAATCTATATGCGCGGTCGCATTGTGATCGGTGAAGGTGAACGTGATGACGCTCCCATGCTTTACATCGGTGAAGAAGTAGGTATTTGTGCTAATCCCGAAGCTAAAGCACAATGCAACCCTGATGAATTAATTGAAATTGATATCGCTGTTGACCCCTGCGAAGGTACTAACTTGGTAGCTTACGGACAACCCGGTTCAATGGCCGTTTTGGCAATTTCTGAAAAAGGTGGTTTATTTGCTGCTCCTGACTTCTACATGAAGAAGTTGGCAGCACCCCCAGCAGCTAAGGGTAAGGTTGATATCAACAAGTCAGCTACCGAAAACTTGAAGATTCTTTCTGAGTGTTTAGGTCGCTCTATCGAAGAACTTGTAGTAGTTGTGATGAAGCGCGAACGCCACAACGATTTAATCAAAGAAATCCGCGAAGCTGGCGCAAGAGTACAATTAATTTCTGATGGTGACGTAGGTGCAGCTTTATCTTGTGGTTTTGCTGGTACTAATATTCACGCGCTGATGGGTATTGGTGCTGCTCCTGAAGGTGTAATTTCTGCTGCGGCTATGCGTGCTTTAGGCGGTCACTTCCAAGGTCAGTTAATCTATGATCCTGAAGTTGTGAAAACTGGTTTGATTGGTGAAAGCAAACAATCTAATTTAGATCGTCTAACTTCTATGGGTATCACTGATCCAGATAAGGTTTATGATGCTCATGAATTGGCATCTGGTAATACTGTTCTCTTTGCTGCTTGTGGTATCACTTCTGGTAACTTGATGCAAGGTGTACGTTTCTTCCACGGTGGTGCTAGAACTCAAAGTTTGGTTATTTCTAGCCAGTCTAAGACTGCTCGCTTTGTAGATACCATTCATATGTTTGAACAACCCAAAGTTGTACAACTGCACTAAGTAATTTTGGATTTTGGATTTTGGATTTTGGATTAAATTAACTCCAATCTAAAATCTAAAATCTAAAATCTGAAATCTAAAATTTTCTTACCCATTACAAATTATCCATTTAAGAATTTAAGAAATAAAAGATGAATATTGCAGTGGTGGGGTTAAGCCATAAAACAGCCCCAGTAGAAGTAAGAGAAAAACTCAGTATTCCTGAACCTCAAACCGAAGGTGCGATCGCTCATCTCCTCAGCTATCCTCATATTGATGAGGTGGCTATTCTTAGCACCTGTAACCGTCTAGAAATTTACATTATTAGCAGTGAAATTACTTACGGTATTCAAGAAGTTACTCAGTTTCTGGCAGAACACAGCAAACTACCTATCATATCTTTGCGTCAACATTTATTTACTTTGATGCACTCTGACGCTGTGACTCATGTGATGCGAGTTGCTGCTGGTTTGGATAGTTTGGTTCTCGGTGAAGGTCAAATTCTGGCTCAGGTGAAAAATACTCACAAACTGGGACAACAATTTAATGGTATAAAAACAATTTTAAATCGCTTATTTAAACAAGCTATCACCGCAGGTAAACGAGTCCGTACAGAAACTAGTATTGGTACTGGTGCAGTTTCTATTAGTTCTGCTGCTGTGGAATTAGCGCAAATTAAGGTAGAAAATTTAGCTCCCTATCGGATCGCTATTCTCGGTGCGGGGAAAATGTCGCGGTTACTTGTACAACACCTAATTTCTAAAGGTGCAACTCGAATTGCTATTGTGAACCGTTCCCGTGAACGTGCGGAAGAATTAGCAAAGCAGTTCTCAGAAGTACCTATTAAAATACATCTGTTACCAGAAATGATATCTGTGGTTTCCCATAGTGATATAGTATTTACTAGCACTTCTTCAACTGAGCCAATTTTGGATCGTGCTAAGTTAGAAATGGTTTTAGAGCCTAAGCACTCGTTGATGTTATTTGATATTTCTGTACCTAGAAATGTTGATGCAGATGTAAACGATTTGCCAAATGTCCAGGCTTTTAATGTGGATGATTTAAAGGCTGTTGTAGCGCAAAATTACGAAAGTCGTCGTAAAATGGCACAGGAAGCCGAAAAAATCCTAGATGAAGAGGTGGCAGATTTTGATGTGTGGTGGCGGAGTTTAGAAACTGTCTCTACTATCAGTTCTTTGCGGAATAAAGTGGAAAACATCCGCGAGCAAGAATTACAAAAAGCACTTTCTCGCTTAGGGTCAGAATTTGGTGAAAAACACCAAGAAGTGATTGAAGCTCTCACACGAGGAATAGTAAATAAAATTTTACATGATCCAATGGTACAACTACGGTCGCAACAAGATGTTGAAGCCAGACGTAATTGTATGCAAACGCTGCAAATGTTATTTAATTTAGATGCAGAAGAGCAGTTTAGTTAAGGAAGGAGTCAGGAGTCAGGAGTTCAAGGAGTCAGGAGTTCAAGGATAATTTAACCCAGTCACCAGTCACCTGTCACCTGTCACCTCATAGCTTGAGTTTTTCTAGCTGCTTGGTTTGTTCTTCGAGTCTCACTTGTAGGCGATCGCATACTAAATCACACAATTGAAATAATATCGGATCAGCAATTTCATAAATGACGCTGACTCCTTCGGGTGTTCTTTTGACAATACCCGCTTGAGTTAAAATTTTTAGATGCTTTGATACATTTGCTTGTCCTAGTCCAGTCTTAGCTATGATTTGGGTTACATTCTTAGGTCCTGTTTTTAAACAACATAGAACTTGTAACCGACTGACTTCAGATAGCACTTTGAAATATTCTGCAACATGGCTAAGAGCGCCCGGTAATACATCTGACATAAAAAACCAAAAAAAATTTTATAACTTTATATTGACTATATCACCATATAGTAATATGATCAGGTCATGAGGTAATAAATTCAGGTGTAAATATGTTATTTCGCCAACTTTTTGACAAAGAATCTAGTACATATACTTACTTAATTGCTAACGAGACGACAAAAGCGGCTGTTTTGGTTGATCCTGTCTTGGAACAGGTAGAACGGGATCTAAAGCTAATTGAGGAGTTAGGATTAACACTACACTACTGTTTAGAAACTCACATCCATGCAGATCATATCACAGGTACAGGTAAATTACGTGAACTAACTGGATGTTTGGGAGTTGTACCGGCAAATGCACCAGCAAATTGTGCGGATCAACAAATGCAAGATGGGGAAATTTTACAATTAGATTCTATTGTAATTGAAGCGATCGCCACCCCAGGACATACAGATAGTCATCTTGCTTATTTGGTTAACAAAGAAAGATTATTAACCGGCGATTCTTTGTTAATTCGTGGTTGTGGAAGAACCGATTTTCAAAGCGGTAATGCGGGAATTTTGTTTGATGTTATTACCCAAAAAATGTTTACTCTTCCTGATGAAACATTAGTGTATCCTGGACATGATTACAAAGGTTTTACAGTTTCTACTATTGGGGAAGAAAAGCAATATAATCCTCGATTTAAAGGACATAATCGGGAAAGTTTTATTCAATTAATGAATAGTTTAAATTTACCTAATCCCCAAAAAATGATGGCTGCTGTTCCAGCAAATGAAAAGTGTGGAAATGCTATTGCAGTTTAATATTTTAGGATGTTTCTCACGCAGAGACGCAGAGTAAGCAGAGTTTTGAATTGCAGTGTTTTTAATATTTGGTAAACAGGATTTTTAGGAGTTTTGAGAAAATGACTATTTCAGTTAAACAGGAATTACATTTTGTTGATGTTGCTGGTGTTAAGGAGTTAATGGAAAACCAACAGGTTCATTTAATAGATGTGCGAGAAATGTCAGAATATGCAGGTGAACATATTCCCGGTTCTCAAGTTTTACCTCTTTCTCAATTTGCACCAGAACAAGTTAAATTAATTCCTGGTAAACAAGTTGTTATTTACTGTCAGTCTGGGAATAGATCCAATAAAGCAGCACAAAAATTAATTCAATCTGGGTTTGTAGATTTTTGTCAGTTACAAGGTGGAATTACTGCCTGGAAACAGTCAGGATATCCGACTAAGGTTAATAAGAATGCTCCCATTAGTTTGATAAGACAAGTACAAATAGTTGCAGGTTCTTTGGTGTTTATGGGAACTGTTTTAGGGGCGTTTGTTTCTCCTTGGTTTTTAGTTTTAAGCGGTTTTGTGGGTGCTGGTTTGGTATTTGCAGGGGTGACTAATACCTGTGCAATGGGTATGTTATTAGCTAAGTTACCTTATAACCAACGTGGTTAAAATTGCCAAATCAAAATCAGATCCCGGACTTTTTAAAGAAGTACGGGATCTAAGAATTAAAAATTAAAAATTACGAATTATTATGATGTGGATATTAGGACATATTTTAGCAACGGGAATTGGTATTAGTTTAGGTTTAATTGGTGGTGGTGGTTCGGTTTTAGCTTTACCAATTTTAGTTTATGTAATGGGTGTACCAACAAAACCCGCTATTGCTATGACTTTAGTAATTGTAGGTACTGTGAGTTTAATTGGTTTAATTCCTCATTGGAAAAAGGGAAATATTAATTTTAAAAAAGCATTTATTTTTGGTTCTGCTACTATGTTGGGTGCTTTTTTAGGGGCAAAAATCGCCGGTTTACCATTTGTTACTGATAATTTACAAATGCTGCTGTTTGCAATTATGATGCTGGTAGCAGCAAGTTTAATGATTAAGAGAAGTTTGAAAAATTCCACTAAATTATCTTCAGAAGATCACTTAGAAAATATCAAAACCGAAGTTTATCAACCTCCTGTTTGTAAGTATTGTTGGTTATGGTTGTTAACTGAAGGTTTGGGGGTGGGAATATTAACTGGTTTAGTGGGTGTTGGGGGAGGTTTTGCTATTGTTCCCGCTTTGGTGATTTTGGGTAAAACACCGATGAAAGAAGCTATTGGTACTTCTTTGTTAATTTTAGTTGTTAATGCAATTTCTGGTTTTTTAGGTTATCTAGGACAAGTTGATTTAGATTGGAATTTAATCGGATCTTTTGTGATTGCTGCTAGTTTGGGTAGTTTTTTTGGTGCTTATTTATCTCAATTTATTGATGGTAAAAAATTACAAAAATATTTTGGTTATTTTTTAATAGCTGTAGCGGCTTTTGTGTTATTTCAAAATCAAAGTCAAAGTGCTTCTCAAAGAAAAAAATCAGCTTTAAATTGGCAAGATAAAGTAACTATTCTGAATCCTGTACAGACTGCCCAGCGGTATCTATAGTAATAGAAAAGGCAGTCAGGATATGAACTGATGATAAAACCTCAAGATAAAAAGATGGAAAATTTTGTTACTTGTGATACTCTTATAAGGTCATACGGTAATAATGATCAATACTTTTGCCATCTTCCCGTAGGTTGGGTTTACCGTGTGGAAACCCAACGTAAACTCAACGTATTTGTTGGGTTTTGTTCCATTGCTTCGCAACGCTAACGCGAACAACCCAACCTACAAATCAAGATATTTTTGATTTTGGCGAAGGTATTAAATGATAAAAATATTTATGTCGGGGTTTAGCATTACTAAATCTTTACTGACTTCTGCCTCCTACTATATCTACTAAATGGTGAATTATTAACAATAATGTTTCTATATCTTTCTAAACTACTGCCTTTGTTTTTTTATCCTTTGGGATTAGCTTGTGTTAGTTTGATAGTGGCTTTGGTAACTTTGTGGAAACGTCCAAAAATTGCGGCTGTTTGTATTTCTCTATCTTTAACTTTATTATTGGTTGGTGGTAATGCTTGGGTGGCTAAAAATCTGGTGCGATCGCTAGAATGGCAAAATATCCCCCTTGCGGAAATACCCCAAGCTGAGGCTATTGTGGTTTTGGGTGGTGCTACTAAATCAGCGGTTTGGCCTCGTCCGACGGTTGATTTAAGTGAAGCAGGCGATCGCGTGATTTATGCGGCTCAACTCTATCGGCAAAAAAAAGCACCTCTAATTATTTTAAGTGGTGGTCGCATTGATTGGCGTGGTAGCGGTTCTCCTGAATCAGCAGATATGGCTACTATTCTCACATCTTTGGGTATACCAACCGAAGCTATTATTCAAGAACCAAATTCTTTAAACACCTATCAAAATGCTGTTAATGTGCAGAAAATTCTCGAAAATCGAGGAATTAAAAAAGTATTGTTAGTCACTTCGGCAATGCACCTACCGCGATCGCTCAAAATTTTTGAACGTCAAAATATTGATGTCATTCCTACACCTACAGACTTTCTTGTTAGTCGGGGTGAGTTGGAAGAATTAACCAGCACTCCCAAAGCCGCTATACTAAATTTATTACCTGATGCTGATAACTTGAATCAATTTACCAGTGCTTTAAAAGAATATATTGGACGTTTTGTTTATGGTTTACGGGGTTGGTTGTAAGAGGATGTTTGAAAAGTCCCTCATGATATGTATTAAATATCTTCAGATCCCCCTAAATCCCAGGGCTGTTTCATTCCTTTAGGAGGGTACATTTGTCAATATTTTTAGTGATAGTTTTTGAAACAAAATTGATGTGAACCTCACATAATTGATTCAAAAATCACAAATTTTCCCCCGGAAAATCAGAGCGATCGCCAAAATCGAATCTTGACATTATGAACCTTTTGGGGAATGAAACAGCCCTGCCTTAGTTAAGGGGGCTTTTAGTTTATATTTTAAACCTATAGGGCATTGCTTTGAGATTGGTTTGAATGAGATAGGGTTGAAAGTGCGATGATGGTAATGAGCAAAGGGCGATTCGCTGTTCATTTTTCAGATTTAGATAATATAATTAATTAGAGATAAAAAGTAGCTTAAACATGAACTACCAAGACATTATCACCATTGAACCAGGAAAACGTAGCGGAAAACCTTGTATTCGCGGAATGCGTATAACCGTATATGACATTTTAGAATATCTCGCAGGTGGTATGACAGAAGCAGAAATACTCGAAGATTTTTCAGAACTCACATCTGAAGATATTAAAGCTTGTTTATCTTTTGCTGCTGAGAGAGAAAAAAATTATTTGTAAATGTGAAATGCTATAATTAAATAACTGTAATTTATTTTTCTCCTCAAAATATGGAAACAATCGCCATTCAAGTTGATGCTGAACTAGCCAAAGCTTATCAAGAAGCAGCACCACAAAAACAGCAAAAAATTCAGACTATTATTAACGACTTGCTCAAATTAATTATTCAAGATAAATCCCTGGATGACATTATTCAAGAAATGCAAGAACAAGCTCAAGATAAGGGGTTAACTCAAGAAATTTTAGATGAGATTCTTCAGCATGGATGAATTGCGGTTTGTTATTGATACAAACATTCTAGTGAGTGCAGTATTGATTAATTCATCTGTTCCAGATGTGGCATTCAAAAAAGCCAATAATTTAGGAATAATGTTATTTTCAGATGCGACTTTTCAAGAACTACAAGAAATTCTTAATCGCTCAAAATTCGATAAATATATTTCCTTGAATATTCGTACTCAGTTCTTAGCCAAATTAAAACTTGAATCAGAAGCAGTTGAAATAGTCCAGATCATCAAAGAATGTAGAGATCCAAAAGATGATAAATTTCTGGAGGTTGCTATTAATGGTAATGCAACTCATATGATTACAGGAGATAAAGATTTATTAGCACTTCATCCATTTAGAGGAGTTGATATTATTACAGCTACCCAATTTTTAGAAATTTTCTCAGATTGATCATCAAATGCGATGATGGTAATTTCTTCACTAATCTGCATAGTCAAGATTTGGGAATTGTATTTCTATTATGATATTGGTAGTATTGTTTATGGTTTACGGGGTTGGTTGTGAGTGACTGGTGACTGGTGACTGGGAAAAATTCACTAATAACCAATGACTAATGACTAATAACTAATGACTATTAACAATGGAAAATTACAGCAGATTCCATTGCTATGAGGTACAAATTTTAATAATAAAACTCTTGTCGGGTGGGCATACTTCGACAACCTCAGTACAAGTCTTGCCCACCCGTGGTGTACCTCATAACACCAGAAAGTGCTGTAACAATGGACAATTGACAATTACTTCGCCTTACCTGGAAGTAAGAGGATTGGGAAATAGTAAATTTTTTCTTTTTTTCTTCTGGGAAGGAGAGATTTTGAACCTTGAATGAAACAATTGTCAATTGTCAATTATCAATTATCAATTGATAACCTCTAATTCATTCTCACGTAAATGAGCTTTAAATTTTTTGCTAAACTGAACTAAAATTGGCAGGTTAGCACTGACAGGTCTACCTTGCCATTGAGTAACAACAGCAGAAATTTCCCCTTCAGATCCTTTAAGGTCAAAACCCTGACCCCGATGCTCAGGATGATGATAAACTACTACCGACTCTTTTACACGAACGCGATCGCCAATATTCATAGTATTATTTATACCTAATTTTTCTTGATTACTGAATTGATTGACTGGGATGATTTTACCATATCTTGACATTCAAGAAATATAGCTTATTGGCGCTGGGGGCAGAATTGTTGTAATTCTGGGGGAAGTTGCTGACACAACCGCCCAAAAGACTGGGGTTGAAGTTGCCACCAAGCAAATAAGCCTAAACTTGTACCTCCAACCAACAAAGCTAAAAATCCGCCTAAAACTAAGACCAGTTTACCCCGATTTGCTGCTTTAACAGAAGTAGAAGCTGATTCTTCACTGAGATTCAAATCCATTAAAGCTTGGGAACTCTCTGCTAAATAATCTACTGCTGGTGCTTGCGCTTCAAAAGTTTCTGTTTCTGTGCTTGTGATTCCTAATTCCTCTGTTTCTGATGTTTCTAATACTATTGGTACAGGTGTAACAGCTACTAAATGGGCTTGGGAAGTACGGACAACCGTAAGAACAATAGATGTATTATCTTGACCGTTTTTTTCATTTGCCAATTTTACCCAGTTATGTGCTGCATCTTCCACTGTCAGTTTACCTGTTAACAGGGGAATTACATAATTCTGCCAAGATTTTTCTACCCAATCATGATCACTTAAACCATCGGAACATAATAATAAAATCCCGTCTTCTTCCAAAATAAAGCGTTTGATGGCAAATTGTAGAGATTCGGCTTCTTTTGTTCCTAATGCTTGGGTGAGTGCATGGGCGTTAGCTGTTGTGATTGCTTGACGATACAAACTTTGACCAAAACACACTTCCCTGGTTGCCATATCATCATCTATGGTTAGTAGTTGGCAATAGCTGGGAGTAATCCAATAAGCACGACTATCACCAACATTAGCTATATAAAGTTCATGAGTATTTTCTGATTCCCATCCTGTATTGGTAACTATACGTTGCGGTAATTGTATGGACATGACTAATGTGGTGGCCATGCGTTCTCTACCTTGGCGGTTTTGTTCGTCGTTGCGTGACCAGATCATATTATTTACTACCCGCAAACTAGCTGCTAGTTGTTGCTGCAACAAGTCTGGGGGGACAATTTCTGTTTGTTCGGCTACATCTTGTAACCAAGCACGGATTTGCAATTTTAAGGACTGAACTGCTAGTTGACTAGCAACTTCGCCACCTTCATGTCCGTCAATACCATCACAAACTACTGATAAATGCTGATTTAAATAGTTATCTAACTTATCAGTAGTATTAGGGAAACAACTGTCCTCATTGTGTTTCATCACAAGACCTGCATCTGTAAACCCAGCAACTTTCATCATTAATGGTAATTCTGCTGCTGATGCTAGTAATAATTGATTAAGTTGATGACTAATAGTAGTAAAATTTACTTCACCTTGACACATCTGCTGGATGATATTACTTAAACCAGGGGCTATTTCGGCTTTTGCTACCAGTACCCATGAGTGCCAAGATTGCCCCAAGTGCTGTAAAGTGAGTTTTTCTGTTGTTTGGTATAGTTCTAGTAATTTGATACACCAACCTTGAACGAGGATGTTATTTGGTGATAGTAAACTTGCAGCTACTCCCTCTTCTGATAAGGGTTTCCACAGTTGGAGAATTTGCCATAGCCAGTATAATTGTCTAACTGCTTTTGCTTCTTCCCACACTTCGGTAATGATGGGGTAGAGATTGCCTTTTGTATCTATAGGTGTATTTTCTAATAAGAGAATATCATTTATGTCTTCTGTGTCTTCTGTGTCTTCGGTTGTAGAAGTTGTAAATCCGTAGGGTTGGGGGATGTGTAACCGTTCTGGATATAATTTTAGGTAGGGGATAACTGCCGGGGGCAGTTCTGATGGTATTTCTGGTGGTTTTCCTGGTTGGGTATCTAGCCAAATTTGTTGTGTAATTACCTCATATCTGTCGGCAATTTTTGTTTCTGGGAGTATGTTGGCTGCATTTGTGCCGATCGCCCACAGATAGCGGTAAACTAATGGTGTTTGACAAGTTTTACAAAGGCGATCGCCTAGATTATTAATCGGTTGTTCACAGTCGGGATTGATACAATGAATGGTTCGGTTAGTAGAATTCATAAATGTATAAAGTAAGGAGTCAGGAGTCAGAAGTCAGGAGTCAGGAGTCAGGAGTCAGGAGTCAGGAGTCAGGAGTCAGGAGGAAGAAGAACTAATTTTTGTATTTTGCACTCTGCACCCTACACTGAGTCGGGAGAATAGTTAGATCAGAAATTATAAATATTTAAGAACTTAACAAAAAGATTAAGCATAATACTCAAAGTTTGATTTATGCTACATATTCTATTTTTGAGCTTGAGTTGTGAGTGTATAAATTATAAAGAAATTCAGGTGAATTTAGATGAAATTGGGATGTTAATTACTAGAATAGGAATCAACTATGTTTGTTTGTATGCTCCTGTTGATAGGTTTGTACTTTAACAATACCTTTGCCATTTTCCCGTAGGTTGGGTTTACCGTGTGGAAACCCAACGTAAACTCAACGTATTTGTTGGGTTTCGTTCCTCAACCCAACCTACAAATCAAGATATTTTTGATTTTGGCGAAGGTATTGACTTTAAATCAAAAATTTCTTTCCGTAAATAGTGATGGTTGAGATGTAGTTAATCACAAAATAATATTGGGGTTAAATTTTTTGTTTTTATTGTCTGGGATGGCGTTATGCCAACTTTTACCTTAATCTGGCTGGTAGTAGGTATAGTTCTGTGTTTGATGGAACTTTTGTTACCAACTGCCTTTGTAGAATTTATGATGGGAATTAGTGCCTTTGCGGTGGCGCTACTTTCTTATTTGGGTTTGAGCAGTTTATGGCTACAAGTTATTCTTTGGCTGTTGCTTTCCACGGTTTTGGTTGTGTTTTCCCGCAGGTTTCTGCAACCACCAACACGCAGATCAAAAATCTCTGATGCGGTGATTGGCGAAACTTTAACAGAAATTTTACCAGGTCAGGCGGGACGGGTGCTATATGAGGGTAATTCCTGGCGGGCTAGATGCGATGATGACAAACTCAGTTTAGCACCAGGGCAAAAAGTTTATGTCGTAAGTAGAGAAGGCACGACTTTAATTGTGATGCCAGAAAATATTTTAAGGTGACAGGTGACAGGTGCTACGCCACGGTGACAGATAAGAGTTTTCAAAGCATTGTATTTTCGGAGATTTATAAAAATGGGTCAGTTGATATTGTTACTTGCTTTGGCTTTTGGGGGCGGTACTGTTGTCCTCAAATCAATTAGAGTGATTAATCAAGGTGATGAAGCTTTGGTGGAAAGTTTGGGTAGTTATAAGAAAAAGCTTGGTCCGGGCTTAAATATGATTAATCCTTTTTTCGATAATATTGTGTATAAGCAAACGATTCGGGAAAAGGTTTTAGATATTCCTCCTCAGCAATGTATCACCCGTGACAATGTTTCCATTACTGTTGATGCGGTGGTGTATTGGCGGATCGTGGATATGGAGAAAGCTTACTATAAAGTAGAAAATCTCCAATCAGCGATGGTTAATTTGGTTTTAACTCAAATTCGCTCGGAAATGGGACAATTGGAGTTAGATCAGACTTTTACAGCCAGAACTCAAATTAATGAAATTTTGCTGAGAGATTTAGATATTGCTACTGATCCTTGGGGTGTAAAAGTTACACGGGTGGAATTGAGAGATATTATTCCATCTAAGGCGGTGCAAGAGTCTATGGAATTGCAAATGTCCGCAGAAAGACGCAAACGGGCAGCAATTTTAACATCTGAAGGTGATCGAGAGTCAGCGGTAAATAGTGCCAGGGGTAAAGCGGATGCTCAAATTTTGGATGCGGAAGCGCGACAAAAGGCGATAATTTTACAAGCGGAAGCGGAACAAAAGGCGCTGATTTTAAAAGCGCAAGCAGAAAGACAGCAGCAGGTTTTGAAAGCACAGGCGATCGCAGAGTCAGCAGAAATTCTTGCCCACAGAATGACAGCTAACCCAGAAGCACACAAAGCGATAGAAGTTTTAATGGCCTTGGGTTATTTGGATATGGCGACTATTATCGGTAAGAGCGATAGTAGCAAGGTAATGTTTATGGACCCCCGCAACATTCCAGCTACTTTTGAAGGTATGCGTTCTATTGTCTCTGATATTCCTAATGTTTCTCATTCTTTGTTGGAGAATAGGGAATAGAGACTGGGGACTGGGGACTGGGGACTGGTGACTGG